>NZ_JAFEVM010000027.1:0-40665 GCF_016901105.1 Treponema sp. Marseille-Q4523
TTTAAATATCTTGCAGTTATTTTACTTTGAAGGCCTGCGTCTTTTTCACAATCACGGAGTGCACACAAAAGTAACACAATAGTACTTATTCTTTGTTGTCCGTCTACTAAAATTAATTCTTGGAATTCGGCACCGTTTTTTTCACCGAAATAATATACCACATTTCCTAAATAATGTGTTTTCTGTTTTTTAAAAGCATTTTCTATATCGTAGAATAATTCTTCACACTGTTTATTTGACCATTCATAATTTCTCTGAAAGGGAGGAATAATAAAAACTTTATCCAATCCGCCTATAAAATTGAGAACACTTGTTCCACTTGCTTTCATTTTTCAGTTCTCCTTAGGTGTCGCTGTATGACATTTAGCTGAGATTCTTTTTACTTTTCTTCATTATATCATGAAAACAATAAATCTTCATCTTTTGAGAGCTACTCCTGTATTAAATACAATGACAGCTGCGATATACTTGACCTGTTGTCTCTCCGCGAGACCGCACTTCGGTAACCTTCATTCCCGCTTGCTGCAGGAACGCTGCGCGGGGAAGTAAGCCGGTGTAGGGGAACAAGTAAATATACGCCTGTTGAAAAGTAATTATTTTTATTTCTACGCTATTGATATTATATAGTTCTAATTTCGTTTTTTTTAAAACTCAAAATTTATCCGAACTCGACATTCAGGCTATATAAAAATTTTATTCGAAATTATTACGCAATGATAATATGCGTAGAGGGTGAAATTTTATCTTTCCATTCTTGCGAACATGTATCGGTTACGAGTATGTCGCATTCGGAAAACGGAAATCCCAATACGGTAGCTTTTTTATCGAATTTTGCGGAATCGGCTACCATAATCATTTTTTCCGATTTTTCGGCTATTTTTGTACGGATATCCATTGCCTGTAAATTCAAAAAATAAAATCCTTCATCTGAAATACCTGCAGGCGAAAAAAATGCTTTTTGGAAACAAACATTGTTTAGAAATTCCGTGCCGGTATTTTCGATTGTTGTATGCGTACCTCTTTTTACGATACCCCCGAGCATTATGGTTGTCACATTGTATTTGTTTTCCAATTCCAATGCTATTTTTAAATCGTTTGTTACAACTGAAAGATTACAGTCTTCACTTAAATTTTTTGCCAACTCGAGCATTGTTGTCCCCGTATCGATGAAGATCATTTCTCGGGGTTCTATCAATTCGGCTGCTATTTTAGTTATTTTCGTTTTTGTGAGAAGATTTTGTTCGGTACGGAAATAAACGTTTTCCTTATATAAATTACTCTTGTCATTCCAAATAACGGCGCCCTGACTTCTGATTACGAGATTTTTCGATACCAATTCTTCTATGTCTCTGCGTATGGTCGATTCGGAAGAGTGCAGATCGCGTATCAAGTCGGAGATTAGAATAAATGTATGTTTTTTTGTTAAATCTAAAATATGCTGTTTGCGTTCAAAACTTTTGATGGTATTCCTCCCGCTTTTATTGTATCATAAAAATATTATTTATAATATTCCTGCAGCTTTTCTATTTGCTCGCGACTCAGAGGTGTCGCTTTTCCGTTTGTAATAAAAAACAGTTTTGCGTTTTCTTCAATTTCTTCAATCAGATCCAAAGCCTTTTCCAAATTGTTTTCGGCAACGACACTCCCGTGATTCGCCAAAAGAACGGAATTCCTCTCTTTCAGTACAGCAGCTACGGATTGCGCTAGTTCCATGGAACCGGGCATTTCATACGGAATCACCGGCAGACAGCCGACTCGTAAGCCGTAGCCCGGAGTATAGGCGGGGATCGCTTTGGTATGTATAAAGTCAGGCATACTCGCGATCGCTGCAGTGTAAACGGAATGAACATGCACAATTGCGCGGATATTTTCATTTGCACGATACGAAAGCAGGTGCATCATGATTTCTTTTGACGGTGTTATATCGTTTAACGGTTTTCCGGTTTCGATCGAAACGATACTCAGCAATTTATCCGTTATTTTTCCCAACGCAACGGATGTCGGCGTAATATAAATTACGTTACCCGTTTTTATGCTTATATTTCCGCCGCTACCGCTGACAAGTCCTTTTTCCTGTACGTGATGACAGATATCGACAAGATTTTGAACATCCGGTTGTTTTTCCATATTGTTGACCCTTTGTCAATATTCAAAATATTTCATTTATTTTCATTATATTTCTAACAAGAAAAAGGTCAAGTTGAATTTTCATGTTTTTTTATTGACAGATGAAATATTGTGGTTTACAATGAAAATTAAAGAATGATATTGGCTATTTTTGGATAAAAGCTTAAGATCAGGAGGAAATTATGAAAAAACGGCTTTTTATGACGGGGATAGTCTTTTTTTGTGGACTTGCGGTATTTGCATTGGGGCAAAATGACGGCGGAACACAAAGTGGAGGAGGGAATACTTTTGTCATGAATATCGGTTCGGCGGTATCGGACAGTAATCCTTCTACGCTTGCATTACAAAGTTTTAAAACCGCTGTTGAAAAGCGGACTAACGGAAAACTGAAAGTAAATATCTATGCAAACAGCGCTCTGGGGAGCGAACAGGATATGATTTCTCAGCTCATAGCCGGAACGCTTGAAGGATCAATGCAGATGGGCGCTGCAAACTGGGAAGGCTATAACGAAGAAGCCGGCGTCGCACTTTTGCCTTTTTTGTTTCCCGATATTGAAAAGGCGCGAAAAGCATGGAACGGTGAATTCGGAAAGAAATTTGCGAAAGAAATCATCGAGCCTACCGGCTGTAAAGTGCTGTCCATTTGGGAAAGCGGGTACAGACATATGACGAATAATATACGTCCGGTTAAAGTTCCGGCGGATATGAAAGGCATAAAATTCCGAACGAACAATAATAATATGAAAGTTAAGATGTTCAAAGCTCTGGACGGCAATGTTATTATGATGAGTTTTTCGGAAGTATTTACCGCTTTGCAAAACGGAACCATCGATGGGCAGGAAAATCCGCTTGCAAATATTTATACTTCGTCGATTCAGGAGGTACAAAAATATTTGTCGCTGACAGGACATATGTACGATGCGGCACCCTTTGTATGCAGTAAAAAGTGGTTCGACGGTCTGCCTTCCGAATACCAAAATATCTTAATGGAAGAGGCCGATAAAGCCCGTGCCGTTGATCTCAAAGAAAATGATGAAGGACGATTCCTTGAACTTTTGAAAGAATCGGGCATCAAAGTGAATGAAGTAGATAAAGTCGCTTTTCAAAAAAAAGTCCAGTCGGTTTGGACGGAGTTTTCTCAAAAATACGGCGATGAATGGTTGAAATTGGCAAAGTCTGCGAAATGATGATACAGGCGCATACAGAAATTCGTTGCGGATTTCCGTATGCGCCGTATTGATTTACTTTTTCTTATTTACGAGTCCGTCTCAGTTTTTATAAAAGCAGGTACGGGAGGTTACGGTTTTGAAAGTATTGGTTCTCTTAAAGAATATTCTGCGTTTTTTGGGAGCTTTTACATTATGCATACTCGTTGTCATTTTGGCGATGCAGATATTCAATCGGAATATCATTGGGAAATCTTTCGTTTGGGTCGAAGAGTTGGCGGGCATAAGCATGATTTATCTGACGTTTCTCGGTTCGGCGCTTGCGACTTTAAACAATTCGAATACTCGGATTGATTTTTTTATTAAATTACTTCCCCGGAAAGGTACGATAATCGCCGCGATGATTTCTGATTTCGTGTCCGTCTGTTTTCTTTTTATATTGGGTCGATATTGTTTGAAAGCTATGGCAAACAATATGCATAATTTAACTCCGGCGATGAAACTGCCTGTTTCATTCCAGTTTTTCGGTATGTTCATCGGTATTTTTTTTATGATATGGTTTTTCGGCTTTCGATTTTATTTGAAAATTTTGGAATTGCGATCGAAAGATATATCTTCAATTGAAGAGGCACTGCAATGAGTCCGCTTGCCGTTCTTTTTATTTCTCTTACTCTGTGTTTGATTATCGGAACTCCGATCGGATTTTCGATAGGTATCAGCTGTATGACCTTTCTTTTGGCAAACGGTTATCCGCCGCTTGATATTATCGTTCAAAGGATGACGAGCGGGGCAAATTCATTCAGTATGCTTGCTATGCCGTTATTTGTCTTTGCGGGATCTCTGATGATGTACGGGAGTACACCTCGCTTGATGCGTTTTGCGAATATGTTATTGCGTAAAATGCCGGGCGGACTCGGAGCCGCGACACTCGCCGCTTGCGGATTTTTCGGTGCCGTATCGGGTTCGGGTGTTGCCAGTGCGGCGGCGATAGGATCGACTTGTGCTCCTGAAATGATAAAACAGGGATATCCGAAAGGCTTTACTGCCGGATTGATCGCAGCCGGCGGAACTATGGCATGTATTATACCGCCAAGCATTATTATGGTAATATATGCTTCCATCGCTTCCGTTTCCGTCGGCGATATGTTTTTGGCCGGCGTCGTTCCCGGTATCTTAACAATCGTTGCTCTGATTGTCTTAAATACGATATATGCAAAAAAGCGGGCAAAAAAAGAAACCGTTGAAAAGACTTCATATTCTTCAAAAGAGAAGCTGCAAATAACGATCGATGCCATTTTGCCGATGCTCATGCCTGTATTTGTGCTTGCAAGCGTTTTTTCCGGTATTTGTACGGCGACGGAAGCTGCGGTCGTAGCGGTTGTTTATTCTTTTATTTTGGCGGTCTTTGTTTACAAAGAACTGACCTTTTCCGAATTTTTACGCGCCGCATCCGACAGTGTTATAACATCTGCCGTCATAATGCTGATCATATCCGCCGCGACGCCGTTCGGCTGGATTTTATCTACGCAAAACGTACCTCAGCTGTTTGCCGAATGGGTTGTATCTTTTGCGCATACTAAATTTTTAATATTGCTTTTCTTTTTTATTCTCCTGTTATTTCTCGGTTGCTTTATGGAAACCGTATGTATCATCATTTTAATAACGCCGATATTATTGCCGATTGTAACCGGTCTCGGAATGAATCCCATACACTACGGGGTCGCCATGCTTATGAATTTAATGGTCGGTTCTTTGACGCCTCCGTTATCGGTAAACCTGTTTACTTCATGCCGTGTATTGAATATGAGTATAGACGAAGCGTTCCCCGATACATTAAGCGTTATTGGCATTGTAACCTTAATGTCGGCTATCGTTTTCATGTTTCCTCAGCTTTCTCTGGGAATCGTAAATTCGGTAAAAGGGCTTTGATGGCATCGCAAGATATTATTTTAGGAATCGACATAGGAACGACCGGTACGAAATGTATTTTTTATACATTCGACGGGTCGATTGCCGCGCAAGCATACACTGAATATAAAACCGTAGTCCCTCAAAACGGTTGGTCGGAACAAAATCCTGATGTTTGGTGGCAAGCTGTCATTTCAAATATTCGCACATGCTTTATATCCGAAAAAGCTGTTACCCCCGACAGGGTTGCGGTAATCGGTATCAGCTGTACGAATGCCGTTACATTGGTGGATCGTGACGGTAATGCGCTTTATAATGCGATAACGCTTCACGATAAAAGAGCTTCGATGCAAGTCGAATGGCTTAAAAATAAAGTCGGTGAAGAAGAAGTTGTTTCCTCTTCGAAAAACAGACTCGATAAGGGAACGTTTGCCCTTCCGACAATACGATGGCTTATCGATAATCGACCGGATATTATTAAAAATTGTTATAAATTTTTAATGCCGAGCGGATATATTATACAAAAACTGACAGGAGAATTCAGTATTAATAAATCCCGAATGGATTTGACTTCCCTGTCAAATATGACTGCCGGTACATGGGATGAGAATATCTGTGCGAAAGCGGAAATCCCGATGCAGTTACTGCCGAAAGTGTACCGGTCTACGGATATTGTCGGCACGGTTACAAAAGAAGCTGCGGGATTGACGGGCTTGAAGATCGGTACTCCGGTTAATGCAGGCGCGGTGGATACCATTGCGGCAACGGTCGGAGCGGGTGCCGTTTATTTCGGTGATTCAGCTGTTACGATAGGAAGCAGCGGACGTATATGCACGGTCGAAAAAGAGCCCGTTCAAGATACGAGGCTCTTAAATATAAGCAGCGGAGTATTGGACAATACCGTAATCGTACAAACAACCGATAATGCAGGAATCTCGCTAAAATGGTTTCGCGATAATTTTACATCACTCATACAGCCGGATCGAAATAAATCGATCTATCAAATTTTGGACGAAGCTGCGGAGAACGTTAAAGTTACGGCGGAAAATTTGATTTACCTTCCGTATCTTTCCGGAGAAAAATGTCCTATTTGGGATCCTCATGCGAAGGGTGTTTTTTTTAATATAGGTTTAAATGCATCGTTGGGTTCTTTTGTAAGAGCGATTCTTGAGGGCGTCGCTTTTTCAATACGGGACTGCAGCACTTTGCTGCAGAATTCGTTTTCCTCATCGCATGAAATTCCTTTGGGCGGGGGTGCCGCAAAAAGCAAGCTTTGGTGTCAGATATTTGCGGATGTCCTTAATAAAACTGTAATTCAATTAAAAATAAACGATACGGAAACGCTCGGTGATATGATCATTGCAGCGCAAGCGATTGGGATAAAAGAGATTCCTGTAGATTTCGGAAAAACACTTGCCGTAAAGGGAACGATTATCACACCGATTGTTCAAAATGTTGCCGTGTACGATGTTCTTTTTCAAAAATATAAAGAAGTGTATCTTCGTTTGAAAGACTGCTTTTATTAGGAAAAGACTGCGGAATTTATACTGGCAAGACGGTTTTTAAATATGTTCGATTCATAATACCTGTATACTTTTACAGAAGTATTCAGTATATAATGCGAACATTTTTTTCACATTTTTCAGCTCATCGCTTTCTTCATTGACAGAACACCGCCCCTCGTATACGATAATTAATAATTTTACGGAGGCATTATGAAGCGATTAAGAATACTATTCGCTGTTTTGGCGATTTTTACGGCAAGCTTGACACAGGGTGCGGCCAAAAGCGCGGCTCAAGCTTCGAAAACGATCACGGTGCTCGGCACGACGGATATGCACGGTAATATCTGGGGCTACAGCTATGAAGACAACAAAGAGACGACAAACAACGGCATTGCACGCGTGTATTCGTATATCGAATCGGTGCGCAAAGAAAATCCCGGCAACGTCGTCCTCGTCGACAACGGGGACACGTTTCAGGGAACGATTTTAACCGACGACATCTACAACAAACAGGAAGGAAAGCACCCGATGGTAAGCGTATTGAATTTTATGAAATACGATGCCATGGCGCTCGGCAATCACGAATACAATTTCGGTCTCGGTTTAATAAAACGGATTCAATCTCAGGCGAACTTTCCGATCCTCGGCGCAAACGTCCGCTATGCCAACGGCAAAGAATTTGCCAAAGCGTATACGATTATTAAACGAGGCGGCGTGCGAATCGGTATCATCGGACTGACGAATCCGGACGTTCCGCGCTGGGACGGCGAAAAAGTCGCCTCGCTCAAATTCGAAAGCGTCGCGCAGGGTGCAAAAGAAGCGTACGATGCGATCAAAAACAAATGCGATTTCGTCATCGCCGTCGCCCACGTCGGCTTCCACCCCGAATACGACGAAGACCACGGAACCGATGCGGGTGAAACGATTTTGAAAGCCTGCCCCGAAATCAAAGTGCTCATGCTGGGGCACGCGCACGTAACGGTAAACGAAAAGGTCGGCGGCGCGCAGGTATTGGCGTGCAGAAACGGCGCACGCGAAGTCGCACGCTTCGACATCACGCTCGACGCACATAAAAGAATAACGAACGTTACCGGTACGATCGTCGACATGAAAGATTATGCGCCGAGCGAAGCGATCCGCAGTCTGCCCGACGTAAAAGAAGCGCACGAAAAAACGATCGCATTCGTAACCGGCGGCACCGTAAACAACGACGGCACGGTATCGGGCGGCGTCTTCGGAACGGCATCCGCCGACTTTCAGCCGAAAAACGAAATCCGCGGCATCCCCGAAGGAAAATTGCGCGACACTGCCGTCCTTGATTTGATCAACAAAGTGCAGCTTTTGAACAGCGGTGCCGACGTTTCCGCAGCGGCGTTATTTAAAGATACGAGCGATATCAAAGCCGGTCCGATCAATTACGGCAATATCTTCGACATCTATAAATTCGACAATACGCTTTACCTCGTCGAAGTGACGGGCGCGGAACTGAAGCGCTATATGGAATGGTCGGCAGCGTGTTACAATCAGTGGAAGCCGGGCGATATTTCGATTTCGTTCAATCCCGAAAAACCCGGCTATCTCTACGATATGTTTGCGGGCGTCGACTATCAAATAGATCTTTCAAAGCCTGCGGGCGAGCGCATCGTGAATCTTACGTTTAAAGGCAAGCCGGTCGTCGGCGATCAAAGGTTCAAACTCGCCGTAAACAATTACCGCTATTCGTCGGCGCTCAAAACGCAAAAGCTCGTCGAAGGAAAGCGAAGCTGGGAATCGTCGCAATCGATCCGCGATATGCTCGTCGCGTACATCAAAGAGCACGGCACGATATCTCCCGAAGTCGACGACAACTGGTCGATTACGGGAGTCGATCTCTCTTCTCCGTACCGCAATGAAATTATTAAAATGGTCAACGACGGAAAACTCGATGTGCCGTACGCGAAGAGTTTGAACGTAGACGAATTGAAAGCACAAGGCATTATCAATTAGGATGAATGCGGGTTTCGAAACGCCGGCTTGCATAAAACGCGGCGTTCGGTTTGAGCGGTGTTATTCGGAAAGTTCGTCCGCATCGACGATGTCGAAACCGGCATCGATGATTGCGCTTATAAGCAGATCGAGTTTTTGATACACGCGTTCGCTTGCAGGCTTTCGCGAAGAGCCGACACTCACGGGCACGATGCCGCCGCCGTTTTCAGTCAAAGCTGTGATGCATGCTTCGATCAAGGCGGCGGTACTCGGGTATTCGGCGTAAGCGCTCGAATCGCGCGCTGAGGGCGCCGCTTGCCCTGCATTCGTGCTTCGTTCCCCATCGCCGTTTACGGCTTCGGCGTAAGCGTACCCCGCTTTTTTGCCCGCTTTCCGTGCGGCAGAGGTCACACGGTAAAAGGGCGCGTGCCACAAAAGCGAAAGCTCTTTTCCCGTGCATCGGAAAAATTCGTCTTCATTTCGCGCAAGACCGCGTCTGATAAAATCTTCATCGATGACGAAGGGACTTTTCGTAAAATCCATCTCGGAAAAAAACAGGGAGGCGCAGGTATTACCGGTGAGCGAAATCTGTTTTGTCTCTTTCGGATAGCGTCTGATAAATTCACCGTTGAAAAAAAAGGTTCCGCGTATGTTATAGGTATCGAGCGAGGCGAGGATAAGCGGAAGCCCGTCCGCGCTGTCGTATGCGTCGAAAGCGAGTGCGGCTTTTTTCCGGGCGGGAGTTTTTTGCACGCTTTCGGGAAATGCCGCTTTGGTAGTCGCCTTTCCCGAAAGGATACGCACGTACAGCGCGTTTTCAAATCGCGTATTCGGTGTCGTTCCGAAAAATACGCGGTAGCGGCCGTTTTGAACCGAAACGGTATTTTCGCGAGGAGCGGATAGTTCCGTCCATTCTTTCAGCGATGCATCGAGCGAAAAAGTTTTGCCTCCCGCCGTCACCGTCGCGCGCCCCGTTTCGCGATCCCACGAACAGGATGAAGCGGATGAAAGCACGAGGGCGCGGCTCGTGCCCGAAGCGACGTTCCAACGGCGCACCGACCGGTCACCGCCGACATAGAGCGTATCGTTTCCGTCCCAAACCGCGCTCGCCGTATTTTCCCCTGAAAGCTCACCGATTCGCTTCCACGACGAAACGTCGTATACGTAGACGGTGCTGCCGGAAAAAAAAGCCGCGCGGCTTCCGTCGGGCGAAACGACGGGCCGGCACGAATTTTCTGCAGTGAGAAGGGGCGAAAGGGAATCGGACGCGCGGTATACGGCGGCCATCGGTTTGCCGCCCGAATACGGCATAAGACGCATCCACACATAGGGTGTTCCGTCGGAACTCCACAGAACGACCGCATCGACGAGGGGACCGAAATCGCTCACGTAGGGGCGGGAAAACACGACGGGCAGATAGTCGGCCGTGTTTCCGCTCAGGCGATAGCGCGAAAAAGTTTTCCCTGATTTTATTAAAAGAAGTGAAGTGCCGTTTTTGTCGACACTGAACATATCGCGCGAAGGATCGAAGGACTCGGGCAGACGGCCGACCGGCGTTCCCCTGCCGATGACGGGGGAATACAAACCCGTCGTATACAATTCCTTTACGCTGATTTTATAGAGCATGTCTCCATCGATGTAAAAGACGCTGCCGCCCGCCCAGCATACCGAATCGATCGAACCCGGTCCGATTTCTCGGTACGCTTCATCGATTTCGATGCCGCGGAAAAGCGCGTCCGGGCTACAAAAGCGCACCGTACCCTCTTTCGCATAGAGGACGAGCGAACTGTCGGGCGCCCACTTGACCGGAAGAGAATCGTAGCTGACGGCTGCGTGCGGATCGAGCGACGTGCGCCGGCCTGTCGCGGAATTTTCAAACATCAAAGTGCCTTCGGCGAATCCCGTTTTGACGACAAAGCAGCTCCATACTCCGTCAGGACTCACCGCGCGAGGAAAAAGAGGCATCGAATCGAGCGGTATCGTATCAGTCTGTTCGAGCCATTCGAGAGTATCCGTTTCGAAAGAATAGCGCGCCGTGCCGTATCGGTTCCGTATCTGCAATACTTTTCCGTGCGAAAGCAGTTCCATCCGCTCAGGATAGCAGGTAAGCGCTCGAGGACTTTCTGCGGGAGAGCCGTTTACAAGCTTTGCGTAAAAGAGCGTACGGTAGGACGGGGTGCCGGGAAAATCGCGTCGCACCGTAAAGAGGATTTCATCCTTATCGTTGAGATCGGCGCTGCCGAAGGAAACGCCGGCTGCAAGCGGCAGCGCGGCAAGAGCTATGAAGATGCAGCACAGGATGCGGAACTTCTTCATTTATGCAGCTCCGCACTCAAAACGATCGCGTCGAGTTCGTGCACGAGATCGTCGAGCTGCTTTTCCATTTCGCTGATCTGCCGGTTGCGCGAATCGTTTTGCAGCTGTTCAAGCTGATTGAACACCGCTTCGAGAGAGGCGCTGTCATCGGAAGCGACGCGCGAATAGCCGCACCACGGGCAATAGATAAAATCGTTGTCGATCGTGCGTCCGCATCCTCGGCACACAGTTACCGGCTTCATACGGTGACCTCCGTCATTGTAAGTATAAACCATATCGTAATATTTTGCAAAAGCGTTTCGGATAATTCTCCGCAGAACCGATTACTTCAGTACGGAAGACGGATTGACGAGCCGACCGTTTTTATACACGGTAAAATGCAAATGCGAACCCGTCGAATAACCGGTCGAACCGACGAGCCCTATGACCGTCGCCTGCGTCACGTTCTGTCCTTTTTTTACGCGCGAAGAAGCCATGTGACCGTAGAGCGTCTGATATCCGTTCGCGTGATTTACGATGACGTAGTTGCCGAACACGTTCGACCAGCCGACAAAGGCGACTTTGCCGTTCATCGCCGCGCGGATCGGAGTGCCATCGGGACAGGCCAAATCGATTCCCGTGTGATACGAGCGCACGCCGGTAAAGGGATCGGGACGCCAGCCGAATTTCGATGAAATGCGGTACGCCGCGGTAATCGGGATTTTAAACAGATCGCCGAGCACTTCGTGCAGTTTCGCCGCATCCATCTTCGCACCCGGGATAAACAGCTGCTGCCCGACGGTGAGGGTTTGACTTGCAAGATCGTTTACGTCGAGAAGATCTTCAAGCGGCACGTTGAATTTTGCGGAAAGACCTGCGAGAGAATTGCCTTTCGCCACCGTGTACATAAGACCGTCGACCGACGGGATGCGGAGCTTTTGCCCTTCGTGCAGAGAACGCGCGTTTGTAATACCGTTCACATCGATGAGCGTAGAAAGATTTGTCAAGCCGAAACGCTTCGTGATGCCGCCGAGCGTATCGCCGGATCTGACCGTATAGGTTTGATACGAAACGGGTTTTTTAAACAAAGCTGCGAGTTCCGCTTCGGACTTTCCGCTTCCGACTATATCGCCGCTGTCGGTATAGCTTATCGACGCATCGGCGACAAAGGCCGCCATCACTTTATCGAGCGTTTCAAGCTCCGCTTTTCCGCTGTCTTTAAGCGCAAGCGGGCCGGTGTGGCTCAGCGCATACGAAAGAGCCGCTTTGGCACCCGAAAGAAAAGCGAATACGGCGAGCGCTGCAAGTCCCGCTTTCCAATGCGCCGCTATGTTTTCCGCCGAGCGTCCGAGTGAAATCAAAAACGAGCGCAGCGAAAAATCGGAACGCACGGAGGCGGTGACAAACGAATGCGCAAGCGGAGAATGAGTAAAAGCGCACGAAATATGTGTTTTTCGTTCTCTGAAACGGAACGGTAGTTTTATAGATGAAAAAGGCCGATTCCCCTCGAAACCGACGTAGCTGATAATTTCCATATCATTTCTATCGACATAAAAACGCACTCATATTAGAATAAAGCTATGCAAAAAGATGAAAAAAAAGCGCAGCACTTCATCGTTCCGGCAGTCATCGGCTTGTGTATCGGCATCGTCGTCAAACTCTTCGTCATCGATTTTTTGCATATTTCCGGCCGCTCGATGGAACCGGCGATCAAAGACGGGGAAACGGTGCTCGTCAACAAACTCGCCTACGGTCTCGTAAAGCCCGGAAGCACGAGCTTTTTCGTTTCGTGGGCGGAGCCGAAAGCAGGCGACATCGTGATCTACCTGCACGCGAACCGCATCGTCGTCAAGCGCTGCGCCGCCGTCGCAGGAGCGCATCTGGAATATTCGTCGAATTCGGGATATAGTCTTTTTGTGGGAGATTTGAAAATCGAGTTGACGAAAGAACAATATGAATTGATGCGCGCTTCTTCCCGCGTACCCGACGGATACATCCTCGCTCTCGGCGACAACTACGCCGAATCGATCGATTCGAGGAACTACGGCTTCGTTTCCGTCAAAAATGTCGTCGGCAGGATTATTAACAGATGAACGATTTTTTTCACACGAAGCGGATCATCGTCCTTGCCGTTTTCGTTTTTATCGCAGCCGCCTATATCACGCTCCGCTACGTCCGCCTCGCGCTCACGCCCGTCGCCGAAATCGCTGCCCGCACGCCCGTCATGGAGCGCGGCGCGATCGTAGACCGTTCGGGAAAACCGCTTGCCGTGCAGACGAATTTTTATCACGTAGGCGTAACGCCGAAGATGATCGCGGATGTCGCGTCTTTTGCAAAAGACGTCGCATCGATCCTTGACATGAAAGAAGGAGAAGTCGCATCGATCATCGAAAACGCAAAGGGGGCGCACTTCGTCTACCTCAAAAAAAAGATAGGACAGACCGCATACGATGAACTCCAACAGATCATCGATACGAAGGGCTATACTTTCGTGCGATGCGACAGGATCCCGGGCCGCGTCTATCCCGAAAATTCCCTCGCTTCCCAGCTCGTCGGCTATATGGGAGACGACGGAAACGGGCTCTCCGGCACCGAATATTCGATGCAGTCGACACTCGCACCTTCCGTGAGTTCGGGTTCCGCGCAGATGGAGCCGGGCAAAAACGTGTATCTGACGATCGACGCGAATCTCCAATACAAGCTCGAACAGATCGCTTCAAACGCGATGAAAAATACGCAGGCGGAAAGCATGATGCTCGTTGCGGCCGAAGCGAAGACCGGAGAAATCCTGTCGTACATCAGTCTGCCGTCGGTCAATTTAAACGAATACGGGAAAGCGACCGTCGACGAAACGATAGACAGACCTGCGATGACGGCGTACGAGCCGGGATCCGTTTTTAAAATATTTACGGTCGCTATTCTATACGACGCGGGGCTTATACACAGCGGCGACAGTTTTTTTTGCAACGGTATGTATGAAAAGAAAACGCGCAGCGGAGAAACGCTCCGTATCAAATGTCTCGGCACGCACGGATGGGTAACGCCGCGCGATGCGCTCCGCCTTTCGTGCAACGCAGCGCTCGGACAGATGAGCGACCGCATCGATGAAGACGAGTTTATCGAAAAGATACGCGCACTCGGATTCGGAAGACGCACCGGTATAGAGCTTCCGGGAGAAACTGCCGGCTCGGTAAAAGATCCGAATTCGCGTTCGTGGTCTGCGCGCTCGAAGCCGACGATCGCGATCGGGCAGGAGATAAGCGTATCCGCGCTGCAGATGATGTATGCGGCGACATCCCTCGCTTCGGGCGGCATTCCCGTAAAGCTCACGACGATCAAGCGGATCACGAACAAAGACGGATCGACGTATTACGAACACAAAGCCGAACGAGGCGAGAGAGCGCTCAGCGAAGCGACGGCGCATTATCTTTTGAGCTGCATGGAGACGACGGCGACGACGGGGACCGGATCGCGCGCAAGGCTCGGCGATATATCGATCGGTGTAAAAACAGGGACCGCACAGATGGCGGATAAATCCGGCGGATACAGCAGTACCGATTTTTTATCGAACTGTATCGCGATTTTTCCGATCGAAGATCCCGAAATCATTCTCTACATCGTCATCGAAAAGGCAAAAGGCGAAACCTATGCGGGGCGCATCGTCGCTCCGGTCATTGCCGAAGCCGCCGACGCGATCATCAATCACCTCGGTATGAGCCGAGGCAGCGCGGAATCGCTTTTGCATTCGGGTCGCATCGTGATCCCCGCGGGCAAAACGCTCGCCGTCGGAAGCCTCCTTCCCGACTTTACGAATATGTCCAAGCGCGATCTTTTGCCGCTGTTCGACGACGGAAAATTTCGTGTCACGATACACGGAAACGGCTGGGTTACGAGCCAAACGCCGCCTGCGGGAACGCCCGTCACGGAGAATATGGTCATTGAACTCAATCTGGAATAAAAATCGATCCGCATTCGTTTCCCGCTTTCCTTCGCTCGAAAAGATGTTCGCGTCCGAAATCGCCGAAGTCGACGCCATTTGCAAAGACAGTTCGAACGATGATCCTCCGGCAATCGGACAGCCCTTTCCGTTTTGGAATATCGTTTCGGCAAAAGACGGAAGCGTAAGCGCATACGAAAACGGCGTACTGCTCCACTCGGCATACAATCCGAAACGGGAGGCGGAACAGACGGTTGCAAATTCCGATTTTGAAGGATGCCGCGCCGCAGTCTTTTTCGGTTTCGGACTCGGCTATGCGGTCGAAGCCTATGCCCTCCGCTTTCCCGGCAGAGCGATCATCGTCGTCGAGCCGGATGCCGATCGCTTTTTCGCATCCCTCGCACTTACCGACTGGTCGGCATTTTTCGCGTGTAAAGACTGCATCGCCGCCCTCGCCTGTCCGCCGCACACCGTCGTTTCGTTTATCGAAAACTACGGTGTCTCGCGCTGTGCGTTTTTTTCGGTGCCTTCGCAAACTTCTCACGCATCGCACTACTTCGACACGCTTCGAACGCTGGTCGAACGGAACAGACGCAAAGACGATATCAATGCCGCAACCCTCGAACGCTTTGCAAAACGCTGGCTTAAAAACAGCTGCAAAAATCTTAACAATTATGCACGGATGCGCGGAGTATCAGCCTACGCCGGAAACGCGCGCGGTATTCCGTTTACGATCGTTGCGGCAGGCCCCTCACTTGAAAGTACGCTGCCCTATCTTTCGGAAATAAAAAAACGGAGTATCGTCGTGTGCGTGGACACGGCACTCCGCGCGTGCCTCAGAGCGGGCGTGGAGCCGGATTTTATCGTCGTCGGAGATCCGCAGTACTACGCGTACCGCCACATAGCGGGCTTAACGTCGAAGTCGAGCGTGCTCGTCGCGGAGGTCGCAGTGTACCCGTCGGTCTTTTCTTTTCCGTGCAGGAGCTTTGCGCTTTCGTCATCGCTTTTTCCGATCGGAAAATGGTTCGAGCGGCGCATCGGAGAAAAAGGCGATTTGGGTGCGGGGGGTTCGGTCGCATCGGCTGCGTGGAATTTCGCCTATGCGGCGGGCGCGCGTGAAATCTACTGCTGCGGACTCGACTTCGCTTTTCCCGAAAAAAAAACGCACATCAGAGGCAGCATGTTCGAAGAAGGAACGCATGAGACTTCGATGCGCACGTTTCCTGCGGAGACGCAAAATCTCCCGCTTCTTTTTTCGGCAGGTGCGGAGGAAGCATGCGATTACGACGGAAAGCCCGTGCCGACCGATTCGCGCATGAAGATGTTCGCGTGGTGGTTTGAAAGCAGACTCGCATCCTGTCCCGATGCGAAGACATATACATTCGCACGATGCGGGATCGCGATACCCGGCATCGTGCCCGTCGATGTGCGCTCGTTTTTGGAAAAGCCGGACATCGCGGTACAAAAAGAAAAATTTATTAAAGAAAGCGGATCGTCCGAAAAAGGCGCAGTCCCGGATAAAGCGCGATTCGAATCCGTCCTCGCCGATTTTTTGCGCGAAATCGCTTCTCTCCGAAAAATTGCGGAAGACGGAAAGAGGATATGCGAAAACGCACTTGCGAACGATATGAATATGTCCGCGGCCGATATCGCAGCTGCGGGCAAGTGCGGCACGGACATCGCGGCCGACATGCATGCGATCACTGATAAACGCGATACGGCGGCCGGCAGTACGGTACGGCAAACGACACTCCGCGCCCTCGCCGACACAGATGCGGTGATCCTCAAAAGCAGCGTAAAAGACGCCGTGTCGCTTGCCTTGCCGAACGGTCGCTTCTTTATCGATTTTGCCGAAAAGGGCGATAAAACCGACAATGCGTTTCGGGAAACCCTTTCGCGCGCACGCCGTATGTACGAAGAACTCTCCCGAGCGGCTTCGGAATGCGAAAAATACTTGCCTACCAATTAAAGTTTCCGTTTTTTTCCCCCGATAATAGAAGTGTCGGACGGCGCGGGCGCATCGACATCCGGACGCCTGCAGAATGCCGATTCCATGTTTATAAAAGTTGAAAAACGTGTGAGGTTTTTCAACTTTTTTTTGCTCTTTTCGCATTTTCGGCTTGCAAAACGGTCGGAACGCGTTACAATATACCGTAGATTGTAATATGAATACATTTGAGTTGAGCGTTATAAAAGACGGTATCTCCTTTAATAAGGACGTGCTCCTCGATATGCTGTTCATCATCGAACCGGCAGGAGTTCCGATTCCTAAAACGGTGATTGCAGCTCTTGCCGAGTGGGAGTTCAGTGAAGTCGTCAGCGAAGGCAATGTAAATGTCGATGCTCTGATGTCAGAGCGTGTAAAAGCGGAACCGGTCGTGCTGACGCAGGATAACCCCGCCCCTGCGCTCAGCAGCGGCATAAAACGTACGCTTGAAGATGCCGAACGTATGCGCACGCTCGAAAACAGTGACCAAGCGCGCCTCGCCGCCGTACAAAACGTATACGACGAATATATGGATTATATCGATCACATATATACGCACTATGCGACGCATAAACAAATCGATTACAAAAATCTGGAAGAAACGGTTCGAAGCCTGTGCGTCTTTATCCGTGAAAACCGCACATACGTACTGAGGATCACCCCGTCCGACGATACGATCAAAAAAAATTTTATCGTCACGCATTCGATGCGTTCGACGGTACTCGCGATCGCGATCGGTCTTCAGCTGCACATGAGCCTGTCGAAGCTCGTCGAACTCGGCGCTTCGTGTATGCTCCACGAAATCGGTATGTTGCGCCTGCCGCCGCAGCTCTATCTTTCAAACAAACAGCTGTCCCCCGCAGAACGGGATGAAATCTCAAAACACCCGCTCATCGGATTCGAGATCGCAAAAACGCTGCAGTTTCCCGTAGCGGTGCAGTTCGCCATTTTCGAGCACCACGAACGTGAAAACGGCACGGGTTATCCGCGCGGTCTTACCGGCGATAAGATTTCGCTCTACGCGAAGATAATTGCGGTCGTATGTTCGTTCGAATCGATCATCGCGCCGCGGCAATATAAGACCGAACGCAGCACCTTCGCCGCAATGGTCGAAATGCTCAAAAACGAAAACCGGCAATACGATGAAACCGTCATCAAAGCGCTTTTATACAGCATATCGCTGTTCCCTATCGGCACCTATGTCTACCTTTCAAACGGGGAGACGGCTCAGGTTATCGATGTCAATCCCGACAATCCGAAAAATCCGATCGTACAGCTGCTCGGAGAAAAAGATACGGACGGTTCTCCGAAAACGCTGCAAACCGACGACAACGATATAAAGATCATGCGGCCGATCGACAAACAGGAACTCGAAGACATATTGAAAACGCTCACGCAATCCGGAAACGGCACGGCACAAACCGGAGAATAAAATCGGTGCATGTAAAAAGAGAGGGAGGCGCGCAGGCGAGCCGAAAAGTTTTACACTTTATCGGCTCGCTTCATTTTATTTTGAAATCTATTTCGTTACTACTCAATTTATCTTTGCAAGATCAAAGGTAAAGCCTAAAATCGTCAAAATAAAAAATCGAATTCGACTGCACTATCTTTAAAAAACAACAACCTCGCCCTTGAGAGGCGAGGTCATCGATCAAATTCCGCGAAATTGACCTTATACGGCGCTTCGCACGTCAGTCATCGAACGCAACGCGTACTTTGATCGTGCCGGTATTTTTCGCTATGACTTCGCTCGCGGCGGCGGCGCCGGCGGAACCTGCAGCACCCGTACTGACACTTTCGGTTTCGACCGGCGTACTGACCGTAGCGGCTACTTGGGAAGCGGCTGCCGATGCGGACTGAGCGGGACTCGAACTCATACCGTCGGAAGTGAATGCGACGGCCTGCCCCTGCAGCACGACGACGGCTCCGGCGGGAGCTGCGGGTGCTATATCGGTTGCGGGCGTTGCGGCATTCGATTCGCCTTCAGAGGGAGCTTCGCTCGCAGCCGATGCATCGAATAGACGGGCACTGTAGGTGACGACCGCACCGTCCGCACATGAAATGGCACCGTCCCCTGCAAAATCGAATTCGGTACCGCGCACGGAAGCGACGGCGACGGGATTGCGCACCGTGTAGTTTACGCGGCGATTTTCAGTTTTCTGCACCGTGGATTTTATCGCGCCCGTGTTCAAATAGACGGCGACCGTATCGTTTTTTTCACCTTCGGCGAGCTTTTCGAGCGTAATGCGCGTCAAAGCGCCGACCTGCAGCACCGAACCTTGATAACGGAGCAGGGCTTTGGATTTAAATCCGGTCGAAACGGTTTCACCTTCGGAAACCGTATCGTTTGCGGAAAGCGGCACCCATGTACCGCCCCTCTCCACTTCCACTTTACCTTCCGCAGAGACGACCGTTGCCGAAGCCGCACACAGCGGAAGCGCAATACAGAGCGCTGCAAACGCAACGCAAATCGATTTTTTGATCATCGTAACGCAATTCATAAACAACCTCCTGTTGTCAATATTTATCGTTATAACGTGAAGACACTCGTTTCGATTAAAAAACGAACGTTCCTCCGAGCGAAAAACAGATTTTATCGTTTTCCTTGTCTTTGCCTATATATTGATATATGCTCGAGGAAAGCTGCAGGTCATGGAAAATATTCCACATTGCATCGAGCCGCCATTGGAAACCGTTGTACGAAATCTTTTCAGGACAAGCGAACACAAGCGCGAGCGAAGGCGCAACACAGATATTCGACAAAAAGGTGTACGAACCCGTGAGCATCGTTTTGATCTTGCCGTCGTATTCGGTACCGAAGCCCGCGGTTTCCGACGCAAGAACCGCAGTCTGCGACGAAAAGCCCCGAAACGAATCAAATCCTCCGTTATTGCCGGACGCGTATATGCCGGAAAATCCGACGGACGCTTCTTTGACCGGATAAAACGACAGCGACAATTTAATAAGATTGGAGATCGTACGCATATTTTCCGTACCGAGCGTCGACGACGCGGAATAAAACAGATTGCTCAAAATCGGGCCGGAAAACATCAAGGTACCGTAGTGCCGATGATAGTCGTCGCCGGAAAAATCGATAAAGTTCCATTCTTCGATCGTGATATCCTGATTTAAAAACAAGGACGGAATGTTTATCGAAAAACCGAGCGGAATGTACGAAGGACCTAACACGTAGACCGCTGATGCGTCTTCGGTTTTGACCGTCGTATCGGAAAAGTGCCGGAGGATGACGACATCGTGGCTGTTGAGCAGCCGCGTTATGCCGAGGTAGGTACTCGCCGAAACGCGCGGTATGGAATATTTCGCATAGACGCCGTCGTTCATCTGACTGAAGATGATGCCCGTTGCATCGCTCAGCGAAAAGCGGCCGGCGCCGAATTCGAACATACCGGTTTTACCGACGTGAAAAGTTCCCGACAATTTTAAGAGATTTATATCGATAATATTTTTTACGAGATCGCCGTCCTGATCATAGCGGAACTCATACGAAGCGTCGGCACCGAAGCGCAGCTGTTCGTTGATCGGCGTCGTAAGCCACGCATGGGCTCCAAGACTTTCATTCCAAAAAAGCGAACCGGCTTTTTTCCCTTGATATTTCGTCGTCGTGTTGAATTTACCGCCCCAGTCCAACGCTGACAGCGGTACAAGTATAAACGCGGCAAAGACCGCACATAAAATCTTTTTCATTCCGCACCTCCGTACTTCCGTAAGCACGCGGTATACATATTCAATACGTCGCTGCCCGATACTTTTTTCGACGGATCGGCGGTCGGAGGAAGGATGCCGTCCGCTTTCAGCTGCCGAAACGCATAGCGTGCCGAATGTTTGGTCACACGATACATAAGTCCGCCTTTGATGTCCCACAATTTCGTCATAAGTCGGCAAAGCTCCTGCAGCGTTACCGTCCCGTTGACGTCGGCACCGGCGGGCGCCTGCCCCCGCTCTGCAAGCGAGCGCAGCGCATCGTCGTACGAAGCGTTTTCGTCAACAAAGCCCTGATACACGGCCGAAAGATAGCACACTTCCCCGTACGTCGCTTTATCCGCGCCGATGAGGCGGGTGACAAAATCCGCGCGCTGGGCATACGCCGTAACGCACAGCACGAAGACGGCCGGCAAGACAAACATTTTTTTCATTTGCATCTCCTCTCACTTTATTACAGCATCTCTACATGCACATTCTCTGCGTTCGCGCCGCCTGTGCCGCACCCCGCAATAAAAACCGCACGACCTTTGCGGCAGCGCGCTCGATCGTACGACTCCTTCGTTCGGATAAAGCACGCTCAATCGCGGGCTTCCAACGCCCACCGATTTCCGCCGATACGCTTCCACCGTGCGGTAAACGAAGCCTGTGCATGCGGGGTGGGGGGAACCAGGCATGTAACCGTTACCACGGAACCGAAGCAGGCGGGTACATCCGCGCTTCCCGTATCGTCACGCACAAGGGGGTGGTCTTCTAAGTAGTCTTTCATCTCATCCACGCTGGTCGGATCTCGGAACGATACGCTTACTTCTCCGACTTTACCGGAAAGGGGACTCGTTATGATGATGCTTCCGATCTCGGTTGACCGCATGGTTTCCAAGACTATCTTCTTTCCTGTATCCAAACTTACAGCTCCGCCGAGCCGCAACTCGCCTTTTTCGTTTATCGAAACGGCCCCCCCATCGGCGGCAATGAGGATATTTCTAAAAGAAAGATATGTATCGCTGGAAACGGAAAACTCGTTCGCTTTCAGTTTGCATCGCTTTCCCGAAATCGAATCGAAATCGACGGAACGGCCGTTTAAGTAGTAAGGTATGGCACCGCTCTCCGTTGTAATCGGAATGCCGGAGCTGCCGGAAACGTCGATATCGTCCATCAATATGATGACGCCCGCTTTGCCCGGCGGTAAACCCTTTACAGCGCCCAAAGCACCCGTCATATTACCGCCGTGACTCCCGTAAAAGTGCGTCGGCTTATACGGCGTACTTTCTTGCGGTAAGCTCGCTCCGTTTTGCGTCGCAAAACAGACGGGCACTTGTGAATCCCTTTTCAGCGTAACGGAAATCTCGTTTTCTCCCGTATCGGGCGTATAAAAATTATCGGTAAAAGAGGGTTTCGCTCCATACTGATTTAGGACGGAATCGGGCGAAATCCCGTAAAAAACGGTATGCTCCGTTTTTGCGGAAGTCGTATACGTGACGAGAATGCATACGAAGCACTTCGTCTTCGCTGGTATGCGCTGAAAAAAGAGCGGCTGCGGCTGCGATAGATCGGCTCCCTTCCGCGATACGGCTTGAATGATCCCCCTATAATCCTGCACTTCGTGGAGACTCAGCGGATCGCTGCGCTTAGTGACAATATTGTTGATCTCGGCAGGATCGGCATCTTCACCGAACAAAAAGCCGTAGATCGACCACGGCCCTTCCGCGCCTCCGGCTGCCGCCCTTGCAGGGGACGAAACGCTTTGCGGCGCTAACGGGGGAACCGTAAAGGCGATGCCCTCCGTTTCGCGGCCGCCGAACACATCGCTGCAGGACAAAACGATGAGGCAGAAAAAAACCGCAGCTGCGACAAAAATCGATTTTTTCATAACGCTCACTCCTCCGCGCATACCGTGCTCACCGCCCGCCGGTGAAACGATCGAAAACGGTATATCGTACGGTTCGATTCCGCATTTTATCAAAAACGAAACCATCCGCTAGCAGTATATCATAAATAATAAATAAAAACAACTTTTTCGTACGGTTTTATCAAGAGCATGGAAATCAATTTTCAATGAATATTTTCTAATGGGTAATTGTTAATGTGTAATGGGTAATTCCTTTAATTGGTAATGGGTAATGTTCAATAGTTAATATGAGGCGGTATTGCCTTTCCCATTTCAATGAGAACGCGAGGTGACACCGTGCCGTACATCGAGCGAAGTTCCACGCGCAACCTTGCAACGAGCACGGAGTGCGAAGTTCCCCGCGCAACTTGCAACGAGCGCGGAGCGCGAAGTTCCCCGCGCAACTTGCAACGAGCGCGGAGCGCGAAGTTCCCCGCGCAACTTGCAACGAGCGCGGAGCGCGAAGTTCCCCGCGCAGGAAACGATGTTTCCGTTTATTTTTACAAAAAACCGCGTAATTTATCACTTTGCAGGCGATATATATTGCAGCGGCTTCCTTGCCGCACTATCTCAACAATCGAAGGTGCAGCTATGGAATATACCCATAAACCCGTCGAAGAACTCTCCTTTACCGACGACTTTATGTTCGGCACGGTCATGAAAAACAAAATAATTTGCAAAGGTGTCATCGAGCGTCTTTTGCATATCAAAGTCGGTAAAATCGAATATCCCTCCCTGCAAAAAACGATAGCACCCTTTTATGAAAGCAAAGGTATACGCCTCGACGTCTATGTCTCAGACCCAGAGCGCGTATTCGATATAGAAATACAAACGTCGATCCCGCCTTCTCTTCCCAAACGTACGCGTTATTACCAAAGCCTTATGGATGTCGATAACCTCTTGAGAGGACAAAGCTACGCCGAACTAAAAGAAAGCTATGTCATCTTTATCTGTACGCAGGATCCCTTCGGAGAGGGCTTGCCCGTTTATACATTCCGCAACGTATGTACCGCCGACGGCACTCTTTTTCTTGATGACAAAAGCGCTAAGGTGTTTTATAATGTGGGTGCCTACGGTAAAGAGGATGAGCCTGAATTGAGCGCTTTGTTGGAGTATCTTTGCGAAAGACGGGCGACGAGCGGTTTTACACAGCACATCGATGCGCTTGTCGAAAAAGCGAAACGGAACGAAAAGTTCAGGAGCTGGTATATGTCGTTGAATATTCATGAAGATGACTTACGCAGAGAAAGTTTACAGCTGGGTGAAAAGATCGGTTTTGAGCGGGGAATACGCGACGGTGTCGCCGCGGGATCGTATCAAAAAGCACGAGAGACAGCAAAGCTGATGGCTGAACGCAAATACCCGCTCTCTGAGATTCTCCTTATGACCGGTCTTTCGGAAGCGGAAATCGAAAAACTGTAGTGTCATTTGCTTTTCAAAAAGCTCGACATCCGGCCTTTTAGGTAAAAATTGATTTCCGTATATCAAGGACGGTTTTTACGGGGCAAGGATATCTGAAACCATAGTCATAAAAAAACGACCGCCCTTTTCGGACGGCCGTTTTCGTTACATTACATTCGTACGATTTTTATGCGCTTTACGCGTACTCTGCACATACGCCGATCAGAACGGGCGCTTGGCGAGGTAGTCGTACTCCTGCCACGTCCGCTTTGCGGCTGCAGTCGCTTTTTCGAGCAGCATATTCGCACGCTCGGGATTCGCGGCTTTCAGCGCTTTGAAGCGGCCTTCGGCATACATATAGTCGGCAAGCTGGTAGTTCGGTTCGCGCGAATCGAGCTGGAAGGGATTGAGTCCCTGTTCTTTCCGGCGCGGATCGTAGCGGTACAGCGGCCACAGTCCGCATTCGACAGCCTGCTTTTGCAGCTTCAAACCGTCGCTCATATTGATCGTGTGGTTGATACAGTGCGAATAAGCGATGATGAGGGACGGGCCGTCGTAGCTTTCGGCTTCGCGGATCGCTTTGATCGTCTGAGCGGCATTTGCGCCCATCGCAACCTTTGCGACGTAAATATAGCCGTAGCTCATCGCGATCATACCCAAATCTTTTTTCGCGATGTCTTTTCCCGCCGCCGCGAATTTTGCAACCGCGCCGAAGGGCGTCGCTTTCGACATCTGTCCGCCGGTATTCGAATACACTTCCGTGTCGAGACAGAGGATATTGATATTGCGTCCCTGAGCGAGTACGTGGTCGACGCCGCCGAAACCGATATCGTAGCCCCAGCCGTCGCCTCCGATGATCCAGTTGCTCTTTTTAATAAAGTGATCGGCAAGCGACAAAAGCTCTTTCGAAAGAGCGTCTTTTTTGTCTTTCAAAATCGCTTTCAGAGCCGCGACGTTTTTGCGCTGCGCTTCGATCGCCGCATCGTCCGCCTGCGTGTTCGAAAGAAGTGCATCGATCTCTTTTGCTGCAATGCCCTTTTCCTTCGCTTTGGCTGCAACTTCGCGCGCATATTCGGCGAGCTTTTCCGCCGTAAGGCGCATACCGAAACCGAATTCCGCCGCATCTTCAAAGAGCGAGTTGCTCCATACCGGGCCCTGTCCGTTCGCGTTCTGCGCGTACGGCGTCGTCGGCAAGTTGCCTCCGTAAATCGAAGAACAGCCGGTCGCGTTTGCGATCATCGCGCGGTCGCCGAAAAGCTGGCTCACCGTTTTGATGTACGCCGTTTCACCGCAGCCCGCGCACGCGCCGCTGAATTCGAAAAGCGGCCGCTTCATCGAAAGACCTTTGGCCGATGCGAGGTTGAGCGTCGAAGCGTCCACTTCGGGCAAGCCGAGGAAGTAGTCCCATTTTTTGCTTTCGGCTTCTTTGTATTCGGGCGTAAAGAGTTCCATGTGCAGCGATTTTTTCGGCTGTGTCGGGCACGTATATACACACAGTCCGCATCCGGTACAGTCGTCGGCGGAGATGGCGAGCACGAATTTCTGTCCGGGCTTTGCAGGCTTCAGTTCGATGCTCTTGAATCCCGCCGGAGCTTTCGCCGCCGCATCGTCGGTCATCGTTTTCATGCGGATACACGCGTGCGGACACACGAGAGCGCAGTTGCCGCACTGGATACACGTCGCTTCATCCCAGCACGCTACCCGTTCGGCGATACCGCGTTTTTCGTACTGCGTCGTCGCCGTGGGGAAAGTACCGTCGGCGGGCAATTTGCTGACCGGCAGTTTGTCGCCTTCCTGAGCGGCCATAGCGCCGAGCACGTTTTTGATAAAGGAATCGTTCGTGTTTTTCATCGCCGATTCCATGTGGAAATTGCCGCCGACCTTTTTGCCTTTGAGATCGACTTTTTCGACGGCGGCAAGCGCCATTTCGATCGTCGAAATGTTTTTGTTGACGACGTCCTGACCTTTTTTGCCGTAAGTCTTCGCGATGAATTTCTTCATGTATTCGACGGCGACGTCTTCTTTCAAAACGCCCGAAATCTTAAAGAACGCAGCGAGCATGACGATATTGATGCGGTTGCCCATGCCGGCTTTTTCCGCGATCTTAAACGCGTCGATGACGTAGAACTGCGCCTTTTTTGAGAGGATACGTTTTTGCTGTTCGACGGGGATCTCCTCCCAAACATGCTCCTTATCGAAGCGGCTGTTGAGCAAAAAGATTCCGCCCTCTTTCAGATACTGGAGCATGTCGTACACGTCCATGTATGCGAATTTGTGACAGGCAAGGAAGTCGGCGGCCGTAATCAAATACGGGCGGCGGATCGTCCGCTTGCCGAAGCGCAGGTGCGACACCGTGATGCCGCCGGATTTTTTCGAGTCGTACGAAAAATACGCTTGAGCGTTGAGGTCGGGGCGCGCGTCGCCGATGATTTTGATTGCGATTTTATTCGCGCCGACCGTACCATCGGAACCGAGACCGTAGAACATCGCTTCGGTCATACCCTGTTCGGCGATGAAAAAATCGGGATCGTATTTCAGCGACGTCTTCGATACGTCGTCGTTGATACCGATCGTAAAGTGATTTTTCACTTTGTCTTTCGCGTCGAGATTTTCGAAGCACGAAATGACCATCGCCGGCGTAAACTCTTTCGAGCCGATACCGTAGCGGCCGCCGACAATCAGAGCCTTGCGTCCGGCTTCTTCGAATGCCGTGCACACGTCTTCGTAGAGCGGTTCTCCCAAAGAGCCGGGTTCTTTCGTGCGGTCGAGTACAACGATCTTTTTCGCCGTTTCCGGGATCGCCGCGAGGAATTTATCCGCAGCGAAGGGACGGTACAGGTGTACTTTTACAACGCCGACCTTTTTGCCTTTCTGTTTGCACAGATATTCGACCGTTTCGTGAGCCGTGTCCGCGCCCGAGCCCATGATGATCATAACCGATTTCGCGTCTTTTGCACCGACATAATCGTAGAGTTTGTATTTGCGTCCGGTAAGCTTTGCGAATTTTGCCATTTCGCTCTGCACGATCGCCGGGACCGCTTTATAATAATTATTGACCGCTTCGCGGCTCTGGAAGTATACGTCGGGATTTTGCGAGGTACCGCGGATTTCCGGCCGTTCGGGATTCAAACCGCGGGCGCGGTGAGCGCGCACGAGTTCGTCGTCCACCATGCCGCGCATCTCATCGAACGAAACTTCATCGTATTTTTGGATTTCATGCGATGTGCGGAATCCGTCGAAAAAGTGCAAAAACGGAATGCGCGAACGAAGCGTCGCCGAATGCGCGATGACCGCCATATCCTGCGCTTCCTGCACGGAGTTCGACGCGAGCATAGCCCAGCCGGTTTGACGGCACGCCATAACGTCCGAATGATCGCCGAAAATCGACAGGGCGCTCGTTGCGACGGCACGTGCCGCAATATGAAATACCGTGCTCGTCAGTTCGCCCGCGATTTTGTACATATTCGGGATCATCAGGAGCAAGCCCTGAGAAGCCGTAAACGTCGAGCTCAATGCGCCCGCCGTCAGCGCACCGTGTACGGCGCCCGCCGCTCCCGCTTCCGATTGCATTTCGACAACCGTCGGCACCGTGCCCCAAATATTTTTTTCGTTCTTTGCCGACAGATCGTCGGCAACCTCACCCATCGGGCTGGACGGAGTAATCGGATAAATCGAAATTACTTCGCTCAGCGCATGTGCAACGCGTCCGACCGCAGTGTTGGCGTCGAGCGTTACTTTCTGTTCTTCTGTTGCCATGGCAGCTTCCTTTTCTTGAAATGTATTGATTTGAAACGAGTATCAATTCGCACCGTCTATTTTACACCCGATGGCAGGGATTTGCAAGGGTGCGGATGCCGTTTACACGGAATTTCAATGAGTAATTGTTAATGGGTAATGTGCTTTATCAATTTGTAATTGGTAATGCGTAATGGGTAATTATTTGGAAAAGAGACACGATACGGCATGTGCCGTACATTAAGCAAAGTTCCCCGCGCAACTTGCAACGAGCACGGAGTGCGAAGTTCCCCGCGCAGGAAACGATGTTTCCGTTTATTTTTACAAAAAACCGCGTAATTTATCACTTTGTAAACGATATATATTGCAGCGGCTTCCTTGCCGCGCTATCTCAACAATCGAAGGTGCAGCTATGGAATATACCCATAAACCCGTCGACGAACTCTCCTTTACCGACGACTTTATGTTCGGCACTGTTATGAAAAACAAAAGAATTTGTAAAGGCGTATTGGAGCGCTTATTACACATCAAAGTCGGTAAAATCGAATATCCCTCGCTGCAAAAAACGATCGCGCCTTTTTACGAAAGCAAGGGCATACGCCTCGACGTCTATGTCTCAGACCCCGAGCGCATCTTCGATATCGAAATACAAACGTCGATCCCGCCCTCTCTTCCCAAACGCACGCGCTATTACCAAAGTCTTATGGATGTCGATAACCTCTTGAGAGGACAAAGCTACGCCGAACTGAAAGAGAGCTACGTCATTTTTATCTGTACGCAGGATCCCTTCGGCAAAGGCTTGCCTGTCTACGAGTTTCGTAATATCTGTACCGCTGACGGTACGCTTTTTCTTGATGACAAATCGTATAAAGTATTTTATAATGTGGGTGCCTACGGTAAAGAGGGAGAGCCTGAATTGAGCGCTTTGTTGGAGTATCTTTGCGAGAGGCGGGCGACGAGCGGTTTTACACAGCACATCGATGAGCTTGTCGAAAAAGCGAAACGGAACGAAAAGTTCAGGAGCGTATATATGTCGTTGAATATTTGGAAAGATGATTTACTAAGAGAGGGTTCACAGCAGGGTGAAAAGATCGGTTTTGAGCGGGGAATACGCAAAGGTCGACGCGACGGCATCGCCGCGGGATCATATCAAAAAGCACGGGAAACGGCAAAGCTGATGGCTGAACGCAAATACCCGCTCTCTGAGATTCGCCTTATGACCGGTCTCTCGGAAGCGGAAATTAGAAAACTGTAATATGTGAAGCTCGATATCCGGGCTTTTTAGGTAAAAATTGATTTCCGTGCTATCAAAGACACGTGATATTTTTGTATGCGCCGCATCTTGCGTCTCGGAACAAAGGCATCAGGCGCGCTTCGCATTTCCCGTATAAAGCAGTACGTCGTCTGCCTGTTTTTGAAAATAATCGCGGATGCGGGCGCGGGCATCATCGGTGTCTTTTGCGTTTCGCATCCGCGTTTGAAAATAATGCGCAAACGAAAAACCGAGACAGTAATACGCGAAAAAACGCTGCATACGGGTTTTCCAAAATTCTTGGGGCTGATATTTTTCAAGCATATCGATAAAATCGAGGGCGAGCCGTTCGCGGTCGATCACCGCATCGAAGCTTTCGTGCCGCAAGTCGGCGGCAAGTTCGGCAAAGAGCCACGGTTTTTCGATCGCTCCCCGTGCGATCATAATGCCCGAAGCGTGAGGGGAGGCGCACAGGGCATCGCGCATCGACGGCACACCGCGTACGCCGCCGTTCAAAACGACGGAAACACCTTCTTTCGCATATCGCAGGGCAAGGCGTTCGACGTATTCCCATCTGAGAGGCGAGCGGTATTTTTCTTTGCTCGTGCGCGGGTGCAATGCAAAAAGCGTTACGCCTTCGGAAACGAGCATATCGCACAACGAAAAAAACCGCTCGTCGGTAAAGTGTTCATCGCCGAGGCGGAGCTTTACCGAAAGCCTCTTTCCCGAAGCCTGAAGCGCATCTTTTACGCTCCGCACCATAGCGCGAGTTTCGGAAGCATCTTTCGAAAGCCACGCCGCACCCGCTCCGCTTTTAACGATGTCCGGAGCCGAGCATCCCATATTGATATCGATCCCGATTCCCGGAAGCTTGCCGATCATCGAAGCGGCTTCCGCAAGGTGTTCGGCTTTCCGTCCGGTGATCTGCCACACCGTTTTTTCCGGCGCAGGATCGGGAATGACATAGTATTTTTCAAAGGGGCCGCCGTTGACGAAGGTAGCCGCGTTTATCATTTCGGAATAATATTCGTCGCAGCCGCCGAAGCGTTCGACGAGGGTGCGGAACGCCGCGTGCGTAACCGTCGCGACGGGCGCGCAGATCAATTTCATAGCGCTACTATATCACGTATCAAAAATCGATAAAATAGCCGCAGGGAAACTTCGCGTTCCGCGGCCGTTGCAAGCTGCTCGGAAAACTTCGCGCTCAGCGCCCGTTGCAAGCTGTGCGGACAATGCGGGCGCTTTTGCAAAAGGGGCTCCCGTGCTACAATGCGCTATGTACGAAATCGAACTGAAAGCGCATGTCGAAGACCGCCGGGAAGTCGCCCGCACACTCGATTCTTTTGCCGAATATACAGGCATGCTCACAAAACGCGATACCTATTACCGGCTGCCCCTCGCTTGCGTGCCGACCGATACGGAGAGGTCACCCTCGAAGCGCACTGACACAAAAGTGCATTCGGAAAATACAGCGGTGCAGGACCATATCGGCTGCCGCATACGGAAAACGGTTTTCAAAAAAACGGGCGAAACAAAAATCACGTTCACGTATAAACGGAAAGAATTGCGTAAAGATGCGGACGGCATCGCCATCGAAGTGAACGACGAAAAAGAATGTACGCTTTCCGAAACGGATGCGATCGAATCGTTTATCAAAGACTCAGGCGGCGGCATTTCGCACGTAAAAGAAAAAATTATTAAAGAGTGGTATGCCGAAACGGAGGCGGGAAAAGCGCACATCGAGCTGTGTACCGTACCGCCGCTCGGAGACTTTCTCGAAATCGAAGTGCTCGCAAAAGACGATGCGCATACGGAAGACGCGAAACGCGCGATCCTGTCTATTTTCAAAAAGTGCGGTATCGATGAAAGCGCGCTCGAAAGACGCTATTACAGCGATATGCTCGACGAAGCGAATGAACGGAAAACTACGGATGCCGGTACTCGCAAGCCGCACACGGCAAACGACAATAAATCGCACACGGTCACGTGTCCTCGATAAACCGCAGGCGGCAAACGATGACAAATCGCAGACGGTCGCACACGTCGGTTGAAGAAAGGTGTATTATCGTTTATCATCATCAAGAGGCAGAAATTATGTTCGACAGAAAAAAGTATAAATCGTTTGCGCGCATCCAATTAAAAAAGCGGCGGACGGTGCCCGCGCTTATGACGCTCATCACAGTGCTCGTCGTACTCCTCTTATCGCTTCCTTTAATTAAACTGTGGCTTGCAATGTACAGCGAACTTTTGAATGCCGCAGCCGCGCAATCAAGCCGCTACGTGCTTCAAAAGATCATAAGCAACTATCAAAAAGAGATCGAACGTATCGCATTTTTACCGTGGCTCGTGTTTTTTACAATAGCGGTCTGTGCAATCGCGCAATTCTGCGTGTATTTGAAAATGTCGCGAGGTCCCGAACCCGTATCGTTCGGAGATTTTTTTGCGGGCTTTGCATACTGGCTCCGCGCGATCGGAGCGGCGCTGTGGTGCCGGCTTTGGACGTATTTATGGATGCTCCTCTTTATCATTCCCGGTATCGTCAAACTAATAGCCTATTCGCAGACCTTTTTTATCGTTGCGGAATTCCCTCACGTATCGGTAGTGCAGGCGCTCGACATCAGCAAAAAAATCACTCAAGGGCATAAAGGGGAATTATTCGTTTTGTATTTGAGTTTTTTAGGATGGGCACTGCTTTGCGTTTTAACATTCGGCATCGCATCGCTGTGGGTCATACCGTATCAAACGATGACATGCGTAAACGCGTATCACGCGCTTATGAAAGGCGCGCTCGAATCGGGCGTCGTCACGCTTGAAGATATCGGAGACGTTAACGGAGAACACTATGGCAAAAAATAAAAAACGCGGCGGCATCATCGTATTCATCGTCATTTTGTTCATTGCGGCGGGCATCGGCGTCTACACGATCGCAACGGACAAATCGCGATACGACGGCAGCACGGGATTTTTTAACAATTTTATCGTGCGGAAAAATTACATCGCATCGCTGTATATCGAAGGCGTCATCGAAAGTGCAAACAAAACGTACAATCACGAGTGGCTCATCGACACGATCCGCTCTCTCGAAGACGACGAAAAAAACAAAGCGATTTTGCTGACCGTCGACTCTCCCGGAGGCGGCGTCTACGAATCGGACGAAGTGTATCTCGCACTGTGCGATTATACGGAGCACACCGGCCGTCCCGTCTATGCGTACATGGCGACGCTCGCAGCTTCCGGCGGTTATTATATTTCGTGCGCCGCCGAAACGATATACGCAAACCGCAATACGCTCACCGGTTCGATCGGCGTCATCGCAAGTCAATCGGTCGATATGACCGAACTGCTTAAAAAGCTCGGCGTAAAAGTCGAAACGATCACCGCGGGAAAAAACAAAAACATGCTCAACATCAACTCGCCGCTCACCGACGAACAGAGAGCCGTCATGCAATCGATCGCGGACGAAGCGTACGAACAGTTTACCGCCATCGTCGCAAAAAGCCGCGGCATGAAAATCGGCGAAGTGAAAAAACTTGCCGACGGCCGCATCTATACCGCGTCCCAAGCGAAAAAAAACGGACTCGTCGATGAAATCGGAACGTGGGAAGATGCGCTCGCTTCTCTTCGACAAGAACTCGATGACGATGAAAGCGTCGTAACGACGTATCGCTACGAAAAAAAAGAATCGCTTTTGGAAAGGCTTTCGGAAGCGGCGAGCAAAGCGGGAAAAACCGACGCACTCATCCCCGATGCGATCCGAAGCGAACTCATGCTCGGCATTTCATATCCGGCGTATATTTATCGAAAGTAAATGCGGCAAGGATTGGAGGGGCGAAAGTTCCGAAGCGAGCATAAAGCGAGCGCAGGAATGAAGCCGAAAGGCGGAACCCCGAAAAGCCTGTTTTTTGCGATGCAATCGCAAAAAGCCGCCCTTATAAAGCCTTGTATCAATCTTTGAATACGCGGTCGACCGCGTCGGCGAGCAATTCGAGTTTCAGCGGTTTGCGGAAAAACTTTTCGATGCCGAGATCGACGATGCGGTTTTCATCTTCTTTGCTTTCCAGCGCGGTTACGACGATGACGGCGGGTTTTCCGTATGAATTGTCGGCGTTGATTTTGCGGCAAAGTTCGAAGCCGTCGACACCGGGAAGATTGAGATCCAAAACGATACATCGGGTTTTTTTCGAAAAAAGCTGCACGCCCGCATCGAAGCCGTCAAAGGCTTGAATTATCTCAAGCTCCGGAAAACGGTCGCGAAGAAATTGTGCGACGAGCGTATTAAAGGTTTTGTCGTCGTCGATGACGAGCAGCGTCGAAGAATTGTATGCCGCGCGATCCGTGCACGCACTGAGCAGTCTCATCGGGATGTGCATATTGCGCTCGCTCATAAAATCGGCAAGATCGTCGGGGTACACGCGGTACTGACCGCCGGGCGTTTTGAACGCTTTGAGATAGCCGCTGTTTATCCAGTTGATCGCCGTTTGATTTACAACGCCGCAGATATTCGCAACTTCAAGGGCGGAATATATCACCGGCTTTTCGATTTTTTTCGCCATAGACTCATATCCGTGTTTCAATAATAATTTATAGTATAGCGGATCGCGGCGGAAAGAGCAATCGTTCGAAAAGGCACCGTATGGAAATCGGTTTTTGCTGCCGTCTTCTCGAACAAAAAAAACCGCCCTCAAGCCGAAGATTTTCCGACTTGAAAACGGTCGGTTCCGTGTAAACCGGTAACGTTTTTTTCAATTTCTAATGTGTAATACCGATACGCAGCAAAATCAGCGTTCGCCGACGTTTTTGCCGTCGTAGCGCACATAGCGGATGCCGTTGAATTCAAACGTATCGCCGGCAATTTTTCCGCTTTCGGCTTCGGGCGCGGATACGCTGAGCCATGTGCTGCCGAGCGCATTAAACGTCGACGTTACGGTAAGCGTCAGCGTCCCTTCGGCAGCCGCATCGCCCGAATACGTCCCCCGCTCCGTTTCGATCTCTCCCGATTTCGAACCGTCCCTGCCGTAGGCACCACGCGAAAACGTATCGTTTCCGTAAAATCGATAAAAGGTATAACCGGCTTTATCGCCGCCGGCCCTGCCGTATCGGTACTCCGTCACGGCTCCGCCCCGCTTTGTCGATTTGCACGAAGCGAAAACACCGAGTGCGGCAAAAATTGCAAAAACGGCAATACCTTTTTCAATATGTTTCATACGACATCTCCTATAAAAACTTTTGCAGGATGTTGCAACATCCGAAAAAGTTTTTAGTCGTGCGCGTACCTCGCAACGAGTATATTGTAGAGCGAACGTCGAGTTTTGTAAATCGGCGGAAACACGTATATCACGCAGGGATTTCGCCTGAAAATACGATTATGCAAAAACGGTAGTCGCCGCTTCCGCAAGCTGAACATATAAAGTCGCACGCGAGTCTCCCGCTGTTACGCCGCATCGCGCACTTTTCCGACCGTTTTGTCACGCAACCGGAAGGTCGCTCCGCACACTGTTATGTGTGTTCGAAACGCAACATTCAGTTGATTCGCGAACCGGATGGAAAATAAAAAGCAAAAACGCAAAAATAAAAACCTCTAAAATCTAACCGAGTTTTTTGAAGTGTCCGGTTATTAAAAACAAATGCGGCGTTTTGCGCTTACCGAACCGTCGCGTCGACCGCCCCTGCGCTGCCGCCTTCTATTCTGAGGAACACTTGGTTCGGAAGGCACGCAGACCATTCGCCCGTTTCACGTATCGGCATCGACTGCACGCAGGTTTTATTCGGACACGGTGAATCGAGAAAACGCGCGGTACCGCCTGAGATTTCGATGCGGGATATGCCGATAGCACCTTCGATATCGATAATTCTGTCTTTCGACATATCGTACGCAAAGATGCCGCGAGGCGTATGCACGACGAGTTCCCTGCGCGACGCACCGCCTCGATACGCAAAAGAAAACGCATACACCGTGACGGCCGCAAAGACGGCGAATACGGCGATATCGATCAGTTTTATTTTTCGAAAGAAATTAAAAAAAATGCTTGACATTACGCCGACACTATAGTATATTTTATGCAAGCTTGTAAATAAGCTGATAAACTCTCTCCGATGTCCAACTATGTTGGACGGTAGAGGCTCCGGGTGGCGTTGCCGTTCGGAGCCTCTATTTTTTATATTCGCCGTTACCGCAATCCGTGCCGGAGCGACTGCGCATTTTTCAGCGCGCACTCCATACCAAAGCTCACGGCTTCTTTCAGAGAATCGCCTGCAAGCAGTCGATGCGTCATACCCGCGGTGAGCGCATCTCCGCAGCCTATCGTATTGACGACGGGTACGTCTTTATTCGGAAGAGCGAAAAACTCGCTTCCGTCGTACACCCACGTATCGAATTTGCCTCGGCTTATAACGCTCTTGGCCCCGTAGGTATCGAATATGTTTTTCGTAACGGAGCGAACGGTTTCACGGAGCGCATCGGAATTTTCGTTTTCCAAAACAACGCGTCCGTTTTCCACCGTCGCCATCAATTCGGAAAGATTCGGTTTGATGACATCGGGACGCGAAGCAAGCGAGAGGCGCAAGTCTTCGCCGCGCATATCGAGTACGACGAGTTTTCCCTTTTCTTTTGCCCTCTGCACCATACGCGGATAGAGATCGGCTCCGTAACCTCGGGCGCGAGTGCCGGTAATGATGAGGGCGTCGGTTTTCGGAAGCAGCGAATCGAATACATCGAATGCGCGCGCTCCGGCGCCTTCTTCCACCGGCAGCGGCTCCTCCACGATTTCCGTACTCGTCTTTTTTTCATTGTTGACGATATTGATGCACGTGCGTATGGGACTCTCCGCCGTAAAATACGCAAGCTTGATATGTTCCGCATCGCACAGGTCGATAAATTCCTGCACTCTGTTTCCGCCTAAATGCGTCAGCGCGGTCGCTTCGGTGCCGAGCTGCGTCAGCACGCGCACGACGTTTACGCCCTTTCCCGAAGGAAAGGTAAAATAATTGCCGCTGCGGTTCACTTCGTTTTCATAAAACGAATCGAGTATGACGGTCAGCTCAAACGTCGGATTCAAACAGACGACAAGTACATTTTTTTCGCTCATAGTATTGTATCCTCCAAATTATTAAAATACGACATACCCGTAAGACCTAAAGCGGCGATCTCGCCTCAGCCTGCTTTATTTGCGCTGCCCATCACGTCGATCAATTCTTCCGCGATGGACGCGCACTTTGCGATAACCGGCTTTGCAACGGCGCGCGGATCTTCGCTCTGCGATTCCGCAAATCCTTTTTTTGCAACGTCGAAAACGCCGTGCACTTTAAATTCCGTGCCGATATTGATTTTGCGCACGCCGCGTTTGATCGATTCGCGGAAGTCGTCATAGGGCACTCCCGTCCCGCCGTGCAGCACGAGCGGAACGTTCGGAAGCAATTCGTGGATCTTTGCAATGCGCGGGAAATCGAGTTTGGGCGTCGCTTTGTAAAAACCGTGTACGGTTCCGACTGCGACGGCGAGGCAATCGACGTGCGTCGCGTTGACGAATTTGACCGCTTCTTCCGGCTGCGTAAAAAGCGCGGACATTTCATCCACCGAAATGTCGTCTTCTTTTCCGCCAACGTGGCCGAGTTCCGCTTCAACCGTTACGCCGTACTTGGAAGCGTATTCGACGACGCGGGAAGTGATGTCGACGTTTTCCTGATAGCTTTTCGAAGACGCATCGATCATAACCGATGTAAAACCGTTGTCGATGCAGCGGCGGATCATGTCGTAATCCTGACAGTGATCGAGGTGCAGTACCATATTGATCCCGTAATCTTCGGAAACGCCTTCGCACATCTTCACCGTCGCTTTTTCGCCCATGATCTTCATGCCGTTTACCGTTGCCATCGCGATGACGGGGCTGTTTTTATTTTTCGCTCCCTGTGCGATGCCGATAAGATTCGAAAACGAAAAAAAGTTAAACGCGGGAACGGCGTAATTTCCTTTTTCCGCTTTCGTCATTTCATACTTCATCGTTACCAATGCCATATATACCTCCAAAAAATATGTCCAAAACATCGAATTTTTTCCGATCGCCGAACACGTCGGAATCCCGCTTCGACGCGCGCCGTGCGACCATAGTATAATGCATATCGGGCGGAGGCGCCATATAGCACAACAAAATCAACCATGTCGATTTTTACTCATTTTTCACGATGCGTATGATCGCGTTTCCGAAGCGGTCGGCTTTTACCGAACCGATGCCGTATACTCGGGAAAGTAAATTTTTACGTAAATTCTTTTGCGGCGAGATCAAGAGCGGCCGCTATTGTGTCCTGCATATCATAATACCGATACGAACCGAGTCGTCCTGCAAAAATCAGGGACGGATTTACTGATGCAAGTTTTTTATAGGATTCATATAAAACCGTATTTTTTTTATCATTTATCGGATAAAACGGTTCTTTCCCTTTATCCCAAGACAAAGGATACTCGTATGTAATGATAGTAAACGGCTGTATACCAAATTCAAAATGCTTATGTTCAATAATTCGCGTATAGGGGATTTCTTCGTCCGTATAATTAACAACAGCATTACCTTGAAAATTATCAACAGCAATTTTTTTTGTTTTAAACAAAAGACTCCGATATTCAAGGGGACCAAACCGATACTGAAAATATGCATCGATCTGTCCCGTAAAAATTATTTTTTTTGCCGACTTCATTAATTCCGTTTGAAAATTAAAGAAATCTGTATTAAGTTTTATATCGCAATGCTCCAGTAACTTTTCAACAATCGGAGTATAGCCACCGATCGGAATTCCTTCGAATGAATCATTAAAATAATCACCATTAAATGTAAACCGTAACGGAATACGCCTAATAATTGATGCCGGTAAATCCTTCGGCGACTTCCCCCATTGCTTGGTCGTATAGCCCTTTATCAGTATTTCATATATATCTTCGCCAACCGTCGATAAAACGGCCTCTTCCAGATTTAAAGGATTTTCGATATGATATTTCTCGGTTTGTAATCGTATTTTTTCTTTTGCTTCTGCCGGCGTCTTTGTTCCCCATAATTCGTAAAACGTATGCATATTAAAAGGGAGACTATACAACTTGCCACCGTAAGATGCAATTGGCGTATTGACAAAACGATTAAATTTTGCAAAACGTGTAATATATGATTGGACTTTTTCATTACTTGTATGAAATATGTGTGCACCGTATTTATGTACGATGATGCCGTCTTGGTCATACGTTCGACAATTGCCTCCTACTGCATTTCTTTTATCAATGACAAGGCATGTTCGCTGATGCATCGTAGCTTCATGGGCAAACACCGCACCAAAAAGTCCTGCTCCGACTACAAGATAATCATACATGTATTGCCTCTATAAAATGTACAAATTCCTCATCTCCTTGTTTTGTATGTTTAAACACGGCACAATCTTCAAGCATATTCTTAAATACAATACCTACTTCTGTTTGTAAAATCATATCAATTGTCGTATTATCAATCGTATTATATTTTGATATAAATGACCGTACCCATTTTGAATGCTTTGCAGTCTCTTCAGCAGCATCAAGACTTGTATGCTCCAATAGGCATGCTTTTATCATTAGTAACTCACGCTTTAAGCGCGATGGTAATATGGCAAGTCCAGGTGCATCCATAATACCGATCCCTTCTTTTTTTATATGAAAATATTCTGGTCGCGTATGAAAAAGTCCGTCGGGATATTCTTTTGTACAACGATTATTTCTGAATATTAGATATAATACATATCGATTACCAAATCGATGAGCAAGAGGTGTAATTGTATTATGACGTTCCCCATCTGTCTCTGCTATGATATCTCCACAAGAGTATGTATACCATGCATCGATAACGATTTGCGCAATATCAACCACAACATCAATCGTATCTCCAATCAAACGAATTGCAGAAAGCGGCCAATACAATATCTCCACCTGTACATTATTAAAACTAAAGCGTTTCAAACTTTTCGCACGCATTATCGGAAGTTCATACCATCCGCCTTGGAAATGCTCATGCGATAATACAGATCCCCCGACATACGGCAAATCTGCATTCGAACCGACAAAATAATGCGGAAATAAAGTTACTGCTTCCAACAGTTTACGAATTGTTAAAACGTTTATGATCATCGGTGTATGAACATTATTCAAAATAATACAATGATGATAACAATACCCGTAGGGCGAAAACTGAAAACTGAAATTCTCTCCGCATAATACGCATGGAATTATCCGATGATTTTGTCGCGCAGCAAAATCAATACGCCCTGCATACCCTTCATTCTCTTTACAGAGTACACACTGAGGATATCCGCTAGATCTTACTTTGCCTGCAAGCGCAATCGTTTTGGGATCAAGTTCCGGTTTAGATAAACTAATTAAAATATCAAAAATACCGTATTCGGTCGATACCGACCATCGTACATCTTTTGCAAGACGATATCGTCGTAAATAATTCGTATTTTGTGAAAATGTGTAATAATTTTCAGTTGCAAATACGGCGGATATTTTCAAATCTTCCTTAAATCGTTCAATAACTACATCCGGGCGCGGAATCATACAATTCATCAATTTCGTATCGAATATATCGTAAAACGGTAAATAATCTTCGATGAGTTTATTAGCAAGCGCATACTTCAAGAATTCTGAAAGAATTTTATCGAGTATATCTCCGTAGTTACACGACTTTAATTCTTTTGCAAGCTCGACATCATCAACAAATTTTCCATCATAATTATCAAGATGAAGAATATCGAGCATTAGATTTGTTGCATATACACGCTCGCTTTTCGGAAGTAAGCCAAGTGCAATTCCATACTGGGTAAGTTTATCAAGCAATCTAAAAATCTGACTCATTTAAATTACCGAAACCTTACCTTTGCTGAGCTTTAAAAATACTATCAGTGCAATGGCTGTTGTAAATGTAAGAATAGTGGCAAGTGCCGCTGCAGTATTATGTGCATTTCGAAATGTTTCCGTATAAATCGTCACGGCAATTGTCGATGTTCTACCTGCATACAACATAATACTCGATGAAAGTTCATTAATACAGGCTATCCAACTTAAAATTGCTCCTGATAAAATACCCGGCAACATGAGTCGGCTGGTCAAAATAAAAAATGTTTTCATGGGGCTGACACCGAGACTTATGGACGCTTCGTCGATTGATGAATCCATTTGATAAAGGTAAGCACTGCCAGAACGTACAGTAAATGGAAGTTTTCTAATGATGAACGATATGATCATTATAAAACTTGTACCAGTCAATATGAATGGTGATTTATTAAACGCGACGATAAGACAAATACCAAGAACAGAACCGGGTATAACATACGGAAACATAACAAGCAAATCCATAATTGAACTTATTAAAGTTTTACGTTTCGTTACGATATAACTTATCATCAGTCCCAAAACAATAATGGCAATGATAGCGGCTGTTGAAAATGAAAATGTATTTTTAATATTTACACCGAGCCTTTTAAATATAATCGCATAATTATTAAACGTGAATCCTTTTTCAAAACGAGTAAAATTCCACGGCAAAAACGAACATATCGTAACAACAACTTGAGGCAGCATACTGATAAATACAACTAGATAAATAGGGAATGTAAGAAAAAATAGCTTTACACCATGTATGATTTCAATTTTAGGAACACGATTCGCATTCATTACATAATTTTTCTTTGATATATAAAACTTTTGTATGCACATTATTACAAGTGCATAGAACACAAGGATAAGTGAAAGTGTACTTGCCATGTACGCATT
>NZ_JAFEVM010000028.1:0-40386 GCF_016901105.1 Treponema sp. Marseille-Q4523
GCCGAGGTTCCTCTGTATTCAAGATTTCCTCACGTTCTAGGGCAACCTGCTGTCTGCTCCCTTATCCCGTCGGATAAGACTACCACTTCTGCCGGTAATTAAAAACATAGCATCTCGTTGTCAGCGTAATGAATATCAATTATAATAAAAGCAGTAAATTGCTGAGTGCCTGTAAACCGCTGAAAGAGTACACGCTGTTCATAGACGCCGTACGGAGACATACGAAACTTGACAGCGAAAACGGCTTCCAGAATGCGATCAAAGAGTGTATACAAAACGACGTCTTACGGGAATACTTACAGCGGAAAAGTCGGGAGGTGGTGAATATGTTAATTGCCGAATACGATTACGACGTGGACATCGCCGTACAGAGGGAAGAAGAAAGAGAAATCGCACTTCAGGAAGGTCTTTCCGAAGGCTCGTATCTAGCGAAGCTTGAAACGGCAAAATTGATGAAGCAGGCACATTGCAAACTTGATTTTATTACGCGAATGACCGGCCTTTCTGCTGAAGAAGTTGAAAATCTTTCAGAATGAGCGGTGATGAATATGCTCATGGCCGAATATGATTACGATGTGGACATAGCCGTACAACGGGAAGAAGAACGGCAAATCGCATTACAAGCCGCTGAAATAGCGCGTCGCTTTTAAGGAACGCTTATAAGCGTACCTCCGCACGGCGATAATTTTCCCCGCCTTTTGACTGTGCCCTATCTTCCGTCCCGCCGTTGCGCCTTGCTTCCTTCCTCCCGCAGCTTCCCTCCTGCGAGTTTGACAAAGCGCGCCATACAATTTACAATGAGCGCATGATTACGCAAAAAATGCGCACAGTCGGAAAATCTCATGCGCTCGTTTTCAAAAATACGCTGCGCCTCGCGTCCGCGCTATTGCTGCTTGCGATCTTCGTTTCCTGCGCTGCGGTAAAAGGACGCCCTATGCGCTATCCGGTGCACGTGACGAATGCGCGCGTCGTCGATCTGCTTCCGCCCAAAGATGTGGCCTCGCCGATCGACGCTCTGTATATGTTTACCGCGAGTTTCGGCACTTCATCCTTTTATATGCAGGCGTTTATACAGGCGAACGAGGGCGGTATTTTTATCAATCTGCTGAATGATTTCGGTTCGGATATGGGTACGCTCACGTATACGGGCAATGAACTTTCGCTTGCGTCGGCGGTGCTGCCGGCCTCTCTCAAAGCGCAGTATATCGTCGCGGATATTCAATTCGCCTATTACGATGCGGATGCGGTCGCACGGTCGCTGCGCCGTGCGAGGCTTGATTTTACCGTTACGAAGGACGACGGCATGGAATTGCGCAGGATTATGAACGGCAAAAAATGCATCGAAGAGATATCGATTACATCTTCTTCGGTGAGCATCATCAACCATCTCCGCGGCTATGAATATCATCTCACGGAGGCCTTGTGACGGATCCGGTGTATCTTTCAAAGCCCGGCGTCGTGTGTGCGGCGGGTTCTTCGGTCGATGAATTGTGGCGCTCGTGTGTCGCAGGCGATCGATCGGGCATAAAAAAAGTACGCGCTCTTTCCGGCAAAGAATTTTTTGTCGGGCGGGCGGACGACGGGGTCTTGCGCAAAACGGCGGCACGCTTCGATATGCGAAGCATCCGCCTCGAAGATGCGGCGCTCGTACAAATCGAGAGGGAAATATTGGGCGCGCTTTCGGCGTACGGCGCTTCTCGCGTCGCCGTCTGTGTCGGCTCGTGCGACAACGGTACGGAACTTTCGTTTCCCGCTCACGCGGCTTTCCTCAAGGACGGCACTTTTCCCGCAGGGTATACGCTTGAAGTGCAGGGCGCGGATTACGCGGCGACTTACGTGTCGGAAAAGTACGGCATACGCGGACCCTCGCTCGCGTTCAGCACTGCGTGTTCGTCGAGCGCCGGCGCGATCATCAAAGCTGCGGAATTGTTAAAAAGCGGACTTGCGGACGCGGTGATCGCAGGCGGTGTCGATGTCGCATCCGATACGGTGCTTCTCGGTTTCGATTCGCTCGAAGCCGTTTCGCCGGACATAACGAATCCGCTCAGCGCAAACCGGAAAGGCATCACGCTCGGAGAAGGGGCGGCATTTTTCGTTATGACGAGGGATGCTCCGAAAGACGGGGCACTTGTGCGGCTTTTCGGCTGGGGAGAAAGCGCGGACGCCTATCACATGACGTCCCCCGATCCTTCGGGTGCGGGAGCCGCGCGTGCAATGAAAGCGGCGCTCGCCCGTGCGAAACTCATGCCCGGTCAGATCGATTATATCAATCTGCACGGAACGGGTACGAAATTCAACGACGCGATGGAAGCGAAAGCCGTCGCCGAAGTGTTTGACGATCACTCCGTTTCCGTCGGTTCTACGAAACCGCTTACGGGGCATACGCTCGGTGCGGCGGGTGCATTGGAAGCTGCAATATGCTATACTGCATTGGTTCAAAACGCGGAAAAAACCGGAGACGATATCGCACTGCCCAAGCACGTGTGGGACGGCGAACACGACCCGGATCTGCCGCTTTTGAATATTGCGGGCGCCGTCGGTGCAAAGCGGACCGGGCGTGTAAAAATCTGTATGTCGAATTCCTTTGCGTTCGGCGGTGCGAATGCGAGCCTGGTGTTGGGTCTGACGTGATCGTGTCCGGTGAACTGCGATCGCGCTCGGTGCAGTGCGATGTCATTGCGTTTGCATAATGCCCGCGCGTTCTGATGGGCGCTCGCGGCGGAGTGGTGTAATCGCGTACGCGTGTACGGATAGAAAAACAGGAGAACTATGGAAAGCGAAACGATACGTGAAAATTTGCCGCAGCGCATCGAGCGCGACGTGCTGATCGATCTCTTGCCGCACAAGGGAAAGATGTTTTTGCTCAGCCGCGTAACGCAGCACGACACGGAAGCGCATACGATTACGAGCGAATACGATATTACGCCGGAGTGCATCTTTTACGAAGCCGCATCCGACGGCGTGCCGACGTGGGCAGGCTTCGAATTTATGGCGCAGGGCATTTCGGCGCTGACGGGCATCACGAATAAAGCGCTCGGCCGTTATCCTCGTCCCGGTTTTATTTTAAGCGTCAGCAAATTCAAAGCGGCCGTTCCGTATCTAAAAAGCGGCACGACGATCGTGATGAAGATAAAAGAAGACTACCGCGCCGAAATGACGTACAGCTATAACTGCGAACTTTTTGCATCGGCGTCGGACGGGGAGCCTGCCGTTTCATCGACGATCACCGTTATGGAAACGGAAGATATTATGAATTTGTTTAAAGACGAATAACCGATAAACGATTTACCGCACGCAGTGCGGTAAAATCGTATCAGGAGTTTTTATGGCGGATGAAGCGAAAAAAATAATCGTTACCGGAGCGTCGGGCGGCATCGGCCGCGCGATCGCAGTTGAAGCGGCGAAAGCCGGCTACTATGTTATTTGCCACTACAATCGCGGAAAAGAAAAAGCGGAAGAAACCCTTTCGCTGATTACGGCTTCCGGCGGAGAAGGCGAGCTCGTACAGTTCAACGTCGCCGACAGAGCGGACTGCAAGGCGAAGCTCGATGCGCTCACTGAAAAACACGGAGCGCTGTGGGGCGTCGTGAGCAATGCGGGCATCACGCGGGACAACACTTTCGTCGGATTGACCGGAGAGGATTGGGACGCGGTGATCCGCACGAATCTCGACAGCTTTTTCAATGTGATTCAGCCTCTTGTCATGCCGATGGCTCGCAAAAAGAAGGGGCGCATCATCGCCGTGTCGTCGGTGAGCGGCATCATGGGAAACCGCGGACAGACGAATTACAGCGCGTCGAAGGCGGGGATCATCGGAGCGGCAAAAGCGCTCGCGGTCGAACTTGCGAGCCGCCACATTACCGTAAACACGATCGCTCCCGGCGTTATCGAAACGGATATGACGGCCGCGATCAACGAAGAAGCGAAAAAAATCATCATGCAGACCATTCCGATGGCGAGGGCGGGAAAGCCCGAAGAAGTCGCCTCTCTCGCGGTGTTTTTGCTGTCGGAGAGCGCATCGTATATCACGCGGCAAGTGATCGCCGTCGACGGCGGCATCCATTAATTATTAATTAATAATATCGCGCCGCAGGGAAAACGCGGCTTGATATTACAAGCGAGGTTAACTATGACGTATACAAAACCGAACGGAAAGCGGCGGGTCGTCGTAACCGGCGGCGGTATGCTGACCGCTCTCGGCCGTGACTGGCAGACGGCTTTTGCAAAACTGCAGTCCGGCAAAAACTGCATCAAATATATGAGCGATTGGGAACGCTACGAAAAGATGAACACGCGCCTTGCGTGCCCGTATGAAGAAGCGCTTCCGTCATACCCGAGGAAAAAGATCCGCGGTATGGGACGCGTCGCGCTGCTTTCGCTCGTGTCGACCGAAGACGCGCTCAAAATAGCGGGATTGTTAAAAGACGACGGAGACGTCATCGATGAATTGAAAAGCGGCCGCACCGGCATTTCGTACGGTACGTGTATGGGAAGCATGGACGCGATCATGGATATCGCCGACATGATGAAAACGGGCGACACGTCGAAGCTCGATTCGCAAACCTATATCAAAGCAATGCCGCAGACGAACGCGTGCAATTTGAGCGTCTATTATCAAATTCGCGGTCGCATCATCGTAACCGATACCGCGTGTACGTCGGGAAGCCAGGCGATCGGCTATGCATACGAAGCGATCGAAGACGGCAAAGCGGAGATCATGATCGCAGGCGGTGCGGAAGAGCTTTCGCCTCCCGACGCTGCGATTTTCGATACGCTCGGCGCTACGAGCATCCTCAATAAAACTCCCGAAGCGACACCGAAACCCTTTGACAAAGACAGAGACGGTCTTGTTATCGGCGAAGGAGCGGGTACGCTGATTTTGGAAGATATGGAACACGCCGTAAAGCGCGGTGCGAAAATGTATGCGGAAGTTGCGGGCTTTGCGACGAATGCGGACGGCACGCACATCACAAGCCCGAACGCTGCGACGCAGGCGCTTGCGCTTTCGATGGCGCTCAAAGACGCGGGTATCGACGAAAGCAAAATCGCTTATATCAACGCGCACGGCACGGCGACGAGTCACGGCGACATATCGGAATCGCAGGCTGTGTATTCGGTATTCAAGCGCGCAGTGCCGATCTCTTCGACGAAGAGCTTTATCGGTCATACGCTCGGCGCGTGCGGCTGCGTTGAAGCGTGGCTTACGATCAATATGATGAACGAAGGCTGGTTCCATCCGAACTGCAATCTTACAAACGACGATCCAGAATGCGCGCCGCTCGACTATATCAAAGGTGCGGGGCGTGAAATCTCGTGCGACTGTGTTATGTCGAACAATTTCGCGTTCGGCGGCGTGAACACGTCGCTCGTGTTTAAAAAGATCGAAGGTTTAAATTGAACGTCTGAAATAGCGCCGTTCAATTTAACTTCGAGTTTCCCTTCGGAAAACTCGCGGATATACATGTGCGCTTGCGCGCACTAATTCAACAGTCTCCAAAATTGATATTTTGTTCGACTGTTGAATTTTATGGACAATAAAAGAACATGCAGAGGTTTGCGGGGAAACGACACCGACGGTTTCTTTTCCCCGCGCCCTTATTCGTTTAATAAGCAAGATTCCAGCCGAATTCGAATGCAAAATAATTTTGCTTTTTAGTTTCACGGATGACATAACGCAAACCCGCGCGCAGGGTCGATGTCAAAAGCGGCGTTGCTGCGGCGCCGAAGTTGGGTGTAAAGGACAGCGACGCGGACAGCACGGCCGAATCGCAATAACGCATTTCGCCTGAAAAAAGATTCCGTACAAGATGCGGCGTATCAAAAAAATCCCACGATGTGCCGCCCGTATAATCGAAACGACCGGTATACGATGCACGCAGTGCCCAGCGGTTTACGTAGAAAAGCGGGATCGCTTTTTGTACTTCGCCTGCAAACAAAATAAACTCGACACTATTTTTAATAAAAGTCGATCTGTTCGGAAAAAGCTGTGTGCCGAGCGCAAACGGAAAATTATACGTATAATCACAGCGGCACGCATACGGCAAAAGACGCGGCGAACGCAGAGCGGCGTTGACGGAAATGTTTTGATATACGTTATCCTGTGAAAAAGGCGTTCCCTGCTCGGATTCGTATTCGGCAATATATGATGCGCCTGCGGCAAAGCCCGCTTTCTCGTATACGCCCGCACCGGTTTTATGAATATTCGAATAGCCGACGGATAATTTATTAATTGCGACAAACATCGGCGAAGCGTCGTCATCTTCGAGCGCGCCGAAAAGCGATGTGCCGTTCTTCGAAAATTCCGTGCGGCTTTGCCTCCCGAACAATATATTTGCAGTGTTTTCGAAAGTGAGGCGAGATAGGTTTCCGACGGGAATCGCCGATGAAAGATTCACCGTGTGAGCCGTCTGCTTAAATCCGCGACGGTCGAATTCGATTTGATTGCTGAACGAATATTTGAAAAGCGAAGTCGCCGTTCCGCTTTGGAAGCGCGTTTCGATCGCTCCGCTGTTTGAAAGAATACTGTAGCCGCCGCTCACGATTGCGATTTTCGACGACCACGGATTATTGGACGCATAAGTGAAACCGAGCGGTAAAATTCTGCCGGTGATATTGCCGCCGGTGTTCTGCGCGTATGTCGATGCGATGCCGACCGGCAAAAAGATGCCGCGTTTATAATAATCAAACGGATTGTATTTTTTCGAGCGGGTAAAAATCGCTTGCACGTCTCGATTGCCGGCCGCCTGCTCTCCGCTTCGCACATTGTCGGCAGCTTCCGCCGATCGCGCTTTGCCGTTTGCAGCTTCTGTTGCTTGCATGTCCTGTGTGTGCGGAGCGGCTTTGTCTGCAGCGGACTTTTCAACTCTTTCGCGTTTTGCTTCGAGTGCGATTTCCCGCATCGTCATACTGTCGCTTTCCGCAGTCAAAAGGCGATTGTCACGAAAAAAATGCCCCGTATATGCGATACTGCCGTTTTGGAGCATAACGGGATCGTATACGCCGCCGGACACATCGCCCGTCTGCAAAAGCATCGAAGCGGAATCTGCTCGGCCGTCATCAAAATTATTAATTATTAATTTTCCGAAGCGCGGCATCGTATCTTCGGCCGCCCACGAAAACGTAAATACTTTTTCAGCGTTACCCGTGTTTGCAAGCGAGACGTCGCCGATAACCATGCGATCGTACGGTGCATCGTATACCTTCTCCGTACCGTCCGCAATCGAATACAATCGAATCGACCGGTGCATACCGCTTTTGCATACGTATACGATTTCGCCGCCGCCTGCGTCCTTCGGCGTAAATGCGACATCTCCTCGAGCGAGGGGACGGGATGCGATAAGCGAAGCGCCGCGCACTTTGCCGTCCGCGCTTTTGTCGAGTTTGTAGACAGTGAGCGTGCTTTGCTGCGACTTCGTCTTTATCGCCGCGAGATAATATGCGCCGTTCCATAAAACGACGGCTGCATCGCGCAGACCCGTTTCGCTCATCGTATAGCGCGAGCGGTTTTTCATATTAAAGATATGCACTTCGCTTTTCGGAACGGCATGCCTTTCGCTCATCACGCTGAAGGCCGCATATTCGCCGTCAGTCGAAAGAGATGTGTGCCGCAGATTTTTGACGGTACATATTTTTTTTGCGCGATCGCAGCATCTTCGTTCGGCATCCCACTTTGAAAAATAAAAACTTCCGGTTGCGTCGTCGGTAAAGCCGAATCCCGCACTGCACGAAACGAGCGACGTATATCGTGAGGCGCGCGCGTTTTCTTTCGAGCGTTTATCCGTACCGGAAAAATAATCCTTGCACGCACCTTTGACAAGCGGGTCGGGATACTGCGCGGCGGAAGCGGGCACGGCGATCGAATCGTAAAAATGTTTCCACGCTTCTTTGACGGAAATTCCGTACACCGATTTGAACGCGGCGGATGCGTGTACCGTTTGAAAGTTGACGCACTTGTATAAAAACCGCGCGTAGTTTTTCATGCCGTACGTTTTTTGAATCCAATTTTCAAACGCCGCACCGAAATGATAATTCGTATCGTACGGATATATGTCGCGCGAACCGTAGATATCGGCATGCGACGGAAAAGCGCCTTCGATTTTTGCCTGCCGTACCGTTTGCGCGCTGTACGGATCGTTTAACCGTCCTTCGCCGCCGGCACTTTCCGATGCGACGGCAACGCCTTCGGTCCGTGACCGCGTGATAAACAGGTATGCGGGATTTACGACGTCGCCGAAGACCGCGCCGACTCCGCGCCAAAACGCATTTTTCATATTGTACGAAACGGCGTGCGTGAGCTCGTGTCGGAACGTCGACAAAAAATCGTCCGATGCGACGGCGATCTTTTTCGTCACCGGCGTATCGTACATGACGATCGTGTCGTAACACGCAGGCGAATAGTATGCGTTGAATTCGTCCTGTGCAGGCGTTATGACGACGGGAAAACGCTTCCATTGCTCGGTTTCAAGATACGCGCATACGTCTTCGTATATCGCATCCGCATGATGCGCGAGATGTTCGGCGCTTCGGGCGGAATCCGGAGCATAGATGATATCGAACCACTGCGTCTTTACGACGCGGATATCTTTTTCGCCCCACATGACACCGTCTGCGGCACTGAGCGAAAGCGATACAAAAATCGAGATGATAAAAAAATTAATTATTATTTTTTTCATACACTATACTGCTCTTGCCGCTCTTTTGCGAAGCGGCAAAATCGCGCGGCAAAGCCGGCTTACCGCGCATTTCTCTTTTCTTCCGCCATACCGGAAGCTCAGGCTTTTTATCGCCGCGCCGGACATATTCGAGCCAAGCTTCGGGTTCGGGAACTTCGAAGCGTACGGTTTTGTGCGTTGCGGGATGGACGAATTCGATAGTACGCGCGTGAAGCGCAAGGCGGCAAAACGGATCGGTACGAGCGCGGTGCGTTTCATCTCCCGCAATCGGATAGCCTTTCGACGCGAGGTGCGCGCGTATTTGATTTTTTTTGCCGGTATCGAGGTCGAGCTCGAAAAGCGTGTGCGTCTGCCCCCGCTCTACGATGCGATAACGGGTACGCGCTTCGACCGTTTTAAACTTCGCCTTTCCGCCGGAAAAATCCAAATGCTTCGTATAAGTCGTTTTATTTTTATCGAATCGTTTTATCCGGTACGCTTTGTCGGAAGGCTTATCGTCCGCTTTCGGAACGAAGCCGATATTGTACGCGTTGTACGCAAGAGGCGCGTCGATGACGCCGGAATCGGGAAGCGCAGGCCCTTTCGGATTTTCGGCAACGGCGCGATATATCCGCTTACTGACGACTTTTTGCCAGGAACGCATAAGCGAGCGCTGTACCTGCTCGCTCAGCGCAAAGAGCATGACGCCGGACGTGTCGCGGTCGAGGCGGTGTACGACGAAGGGACGATGCCGCTGCGAATACGTGCCCCTGCTCCTCATGATGCGGCAGAGCACGTCGAGCGCCGTCCGAGCTTTGCTGCCCGGATACGGAACGGAAAGCATGCCCGACGGTTTATGTATGACAACGATGTATGCGTCTTCATAGAGGACATCGATTCGCTCGCGTCCGAAATCGATTTTATGTTCGCGCTTGTATTGTGTGCTCGGCTTTTCCATAATTATTAATTAATAATGCGGCGGTATGCGGTTGGGAATTTCTTCCGCCTCATCTGCCAATTCGCGCAGTTTTTCCGACATCGCTTTGCACTGCGCCGTAATCCCGTCGATCGATTTCGTGTGAACGACGGAAACGCCCTGCAGCTGATTTACAAAATCTTCGAGGTAGGCAAGTTTCGTTTCGAGCGCAACGATGCGCTTTTCGATTTCGATATCCGTAGACAACTCCTTGTAAGATGCGGTTTACCGCTCTTCGAAATATTCGTATGCATCGACGATGTCGAGGTAAACGCCGTCGAATCCCGCATCGATAATTTTTTGAATATACGAATCCTTGCCGCCGCAGATGATATTTTGCCAATCTTCATTCCAGTATCGCACTTTATAATTTCCTTTCCAATCGGGATTCAATTTATCGAGCCACGCGGGCGCATTTTTTGTCAATTTTTTTCCGTGTACCCAGCGCTCATCCCAATACCGGCGATAGTCTTCCGCTTCGCCGATACTCATATATGCGATGACAAAGCGCGCTCCTCCGGAAGCTTTTTTCTTAATTGATTCGACAGCCGCACGGGAAAACGGCACATCGCCACCGTCTATAAAGGCGTCCATGATCACGGCGTCGTAATCCGTCGCCCGTATTTTTTCGATGAGCGCACTTCCGTCCGCGTCGCCTGAAGACATGCCGAGCAAAAATAAAAAATTTTTCGCGTCGGAAAGTTTCGTCACGTCGTTTCGATTTTTGCGGTACGGATAATATTCTCGCCCGTATCCGCTTTGTTCCGGGATAAGGGCGAGATTTCTGTCGGGCGCGGCAAAACCGATAAAGCCCGCCGCGGCGTTTTTCGCGTACGAGTCGGCGATCGCGGCTCGGGAAGAACAGTAATCGATCGAAAAGACGGTCTTACCTTTTTCCGAAAATTTTTTGCACGTACCGACAAAATATGCGGACGCCCTCGAAGATGTCGCTTTGCCCGCTCTCCTTTCGCCGTAAAACGTATCTTCGCGGCCGCATCCGTCGATCGCATCCATGTACGAAGCATCGGCTTCCGTAAGCGGCACGCCGTTTTCGTCGGTTGGGACATCGCTGTCCCACGCGACCGTCTGCCCGTTTTGCGGAATGACAACAAAGTGCGGATTTTGCGCCTTTGCATAGGCTGATATTTTTTTAATAAACGCGCGCATTTCTTCGCGGTAACGCGGCGGTATATCGTGTACGGTACAGGATGAATTGTCGCTGCAAAAAGCGGCCGCGGCAAACATGAAATTAATAATTATTAAAACGAATGTCGAGTTTTGAAAATACTGTCGAAACAAAGGTCTGCTTTCGGCGAGAACCCGTCCGCTTAGCCGCGGTCGAGCTTTTAAGGCTGGCTTCCGTAAGCTTAACGCTCGAAACGGCACACGGCCGGAACCTCGCCTCTGCATCGTTTTATTTATCTTCAAAACTCGCCACTCAGTAGGTGAACGAAACGGATGGAAAATTTCGAGTTTTAGAAAACTCGAAATTGATCCTCTTAAAAACGCATATCGTCTTCTGTCGTTTTGTTTCATACTGCTCCCTTGGAAGCGCGTCGGACATCTTTAAACATCGCCATATCGACACCTTCCAGCTCAAGAAGTTTTATTTTTTTATCGATGCCGCCGGCATACCCGGTCAGATTTCCGTCCGATCCGACGACTCTGTGACACGGAATGATTACGGAAACGGGATTATGCGCAACCGCTCCTCCGACCGCGCGTGCCGATACCTGTTCAAACCCTTTGCGTTTTGCAAGCGTTCGGGCGATGGCGCCGTAGGAAATCGTTTTGCCGTACGGAATCTCTCGGAGAACGGCCCACACCGCCTGCCGAAAATCGCTTCCTGCCGGAGCGAGCGCGAGTTCCGCCGCATCCGGTTTTTGTCCCGCAAAATATCGATCGAGCCAACGTTTTACTTTGACCGATGTTTTATCATCGTCTTTCGGCACCGCCTCCGAAATCGCCGCGCCGTAATATTTTTGCCCTTCGAACCACAGCCCGACGAGCGCTCCGTCCTTTTGCGCCAAGAGCATATCGCCGAGCGGCGACGAATAAGATGCCGTATATATCATAATGCTCCTAAACTTGAGAAAAATGCATTGTACCTTTGCCGTCCTCGTTATTCGTGCGGACGGTTATCTCACATACCACGTCGGGGTTGTTGATTATCTCAACAGCTTTTTTACGGCTCCGTACACGATTTTAAAATTATTAAAAATAAAAAAAGCGATCAGCGTAACGATAAACAGTTTTACAAAATATTGGAAAGTGCCCATGAAGTGCGCTATAAAATACAACACGGGCGATACGGTTGTGCCGCGTGCCGATCCCATATATGCCGTATATGAGCGCATCCAGCCAGGAAGTCCGATACTATATAAAACGAAAAAAACGACGGTGACGACGCCGGACAAAAAATAATAAATCGCACCCAGCTTTAAATAATTTTTAAATTTCATTTATTTTTTTCCGTGAATTTTGCAAATACCCGGCCGACTCCCCAAAAGATAAAACCTTCAACCGTATTGCGCAGCATCATCGTTACATACGAAAGCTGATCGAGCGTCGCACGCCCTTCTTCCAATATTTTTACAATCAACGATATCGTTCCCGACGCGATACTTACCGCAATGTAAATCACGCTCAAATATCTTATATATTTCGGAACGTCGAATTTTTGCAACGCATCGCCTTTTTCGTTCACCGCGGTATTTCCTCGTTTTCATATTGCTGCATTGTTTGCAGCATCCTTGCGCTGTTCAAGCGGCGCTTTCAGTCGGTCTTTTTTTTCGCCTTTGCCGTGCGTGACGATACCGCTTTTTTTACACCCGACGCGATTTTTTTCGCAGCTTCGGCTGCCTCTTTTTCCGCTTTCGGTGCGGATTTTTTTACGTTTGCCGCAATCTTTTTTGCAGCGGCGGCAACCGTCTTTCCGGCAACCGCCGACGATTTTTTTACTTCCGCAGTGATTTTATGCACGGCTTCAGGAGCGGTCTTTTTGACTTCTTCCGCGATTTTTTTTGCAGCCTTCGGAGCCGCCGCTTTTATATCGTCCGCGATATTTTTGGTGGCGGTTGCCGCCGGCGATTTTTTCAAACCCGTTGCGATTTTTTTTGCAGCTGCCGTCATCGCCTTTTCCGCAGACGCAATCGACCTTCGCACGGGGCCGACGGTTTTGTGCTGCGCCGCATCACAGATCATCGCAGCGCACGTGTCCAGTCCGATCGCACTGCTTTTGAGACACAAGTCGTAATTCTTTACTTCGCCCCAAACGCGGTCGGTATTGTATTTGTAATAAAGTTTCCGCTTTTTGTCACGGTCGAGCAGATAGCGTTCCACATTCGGCGCATCGACTTTATAGATGCCCCCTGCGCGCGCGATGCGAAAATCCATATCCGCGTAGATGAAAACATGGAAGCAGTCCGTTCTGTCGCGCAGCACGTAATCGGCGCAACGCCCGACAATGACGCACGGTCCTTCTTCCGCAATTTCACGGATGATATTGTACTGCATCACATACAGTTTATCGAACACCGACTGCCCCGTAGAAAATCCGCCGAAACCCGCCGGTGCGCTGTACACGAGGTTTTGTCCTGCGGATGCGTATTCGCCCCGCTCTTCGATAAACTCCTTTGCAAGCCCGCTCTTTTCCGCAATCTTTTCTATGATTTCCCGATCGTAAAATTTCCAGCCGAGTTTATCCGCGACATCTTTTGCGATGATGCGACCGCCCGAACCGAACTGCCTGCTGACAGTGATGATTTTTATATCCATATTGCAACGCCCCTTTATCGTACACACGGATGCGATCCGTAAAACCAGTATACCATATTTCGACGGCTTTGTGTACGGAAAAAATAACGGGAAAATTCTTCAGCTCATCTACAGCGGTTTCATCATTCGCAGTTTCTTCAACCGGTTCTTTTGATTCATGTTCATTAAGTTCATCGCTGTCAATCACGTTCACACGTGCATCGGGGGTATGCATTTTTTTTATAAAAATATATAATTGCATTTTAAGATGAATAACGATGCATTCTTTTCAGGCGATGCGGCTACCGCTGACGCTGTTCGAAAAGCGCTCAAAGACGGCCGTGCAAAAACGGCGTTCCTACAAAAAATCAAATCATTTAAAATCACCGGTGCCTCTCAGGCAGTATTTCAAAGTGCACGAAGATGCGCGGATGATCGGGAGGATGCCCTATGCCGTTAAATACATCGATTCGTAAAGTTATGGTTATCGGTTCGGGGCCGATCGTCATCGGGCAGGCCGCCGAATTCGATTACGCGGGCACGCAAGCGTGCAAAGCGCTCAAAGAGCAGGGCTTGAGCGTCGTCCTCGTCAATTCGAATCCCGCAACTCTCATGACCGACCGCTCCATGGCGGACGCGGTGTATATCGAACCGCTGATTCCCGAAACGATCCGGCGGATCATCGAAAAGGAAAAGCCCGACAGTTTGCTTTCGACACTCGGCGGGCAAACCGGACTGACGCTGAGCATGGAGCTTGCCAAATCGGGATTTTTAAAAAGTCACGGAGTGCAGCTTTTGGGCGCGCGGCCGGATACGATCGATAAAGCGGAAGACCGGCAGATTTTCAAAGACACGATGCTGTCCATCAGCGAACCGTGCATTCCGTCAAAAGTCGTGACGACGCTTGAGGACGCCGTCGATTTTGCCGAACATGAAATCGGATATCCTGCGATCGTGCGCCCCGCATTTACGCTCGGCGGCACGGGCGGCGGCATTGCGGAAACGAAGAGCGAGCTCGAAGAGATTGCGCAAAACGGGCTGCACCGTTCACCCATCCATCAGATCCTCGTGGAAAAATGTATCGCCGGCTGGAAGGAAATCGAATTCGAAGTCGTGCGCGATCACAGCGGTAACATGATCACCGTGTGCTCTATGGAAAACGTCGATCCCGTCGGCATCCATACCGGCGACTCGATCGTCGTCGCTCCGACGATGACGCTTTCCGATAAAGAATATCAAATGTTGCGTTCGGCTTCTTTCAATATCGTCGGTTCGCTCGGCATGGAAGGCGGCTGTAACGTTCAGTTTGCGCTGCATCCCTCGACTTCCGAATATGCGGTCATCGAAGTGAATCCGCGCGTGTCCCGTTCGTCGGCGCTCGCATCGAAAGCGACGGGCTATCCGATTGCGCGCGTCGCGACGCTCATCGCGATCGGTTATAACCTCGACGAAATCCCGAACTTCGTGACGAAAAAAACGTCGGCGTATTTCGAACCCGTCGTCGATTATGTCGTCGTAAAGATGCCGAAATTTCCGTTCGACAAATTCGTATATGCGAAGCGCACGCTCGGCACGCAGATGAAAGCGACGGGCGAAGTGATGTCGATCGGGCGCACGTTTGAAGAAGCGATTATGAAAGCCGTACGCGGCGCCGAAATCGGAACGGATTCGATGCGCTTAAAACAGTTTGTAAACGAAAGCGATGAACGCATCAAAGAGCGCGTCGGCGAATGTACCGACCGCAGAATTTTTGCGATCTACGAAGCGCTCGTGCGCGGCATCATGTCGATCGACGAAATTAATAAAATTACGAAAATCGATATATGGTTTTTGGCAAAACTGCAGCATATCGCGTTCCGTGAACTCGAGCTCGCATCGGTAAAAACCGGTAAGCAAAAGCTTTCGCCTCTTTTGTATCTTGAAGCGAAAAAAGACGGCTTCCCCGATAAAACGATCACCGAGTTGAGCGGAGTTGCGATCCCGGGCGGCTCGGGAATTATTAAAGAAGCGAAAAACGCCGCCGCGCTCGTAAAGCAGGGTAAGCTCGCGCACATTCCCGCGACGTATAAAATGGTCGATACCTGTACCGGTGAGTTCAGCGCGGAAACGCCGTATTTTTACGGCGGCTACTATGAGGAAAACGAAGCGGCAGATTTTCTCGCCAAACATGCAAAATCGAAAAGCAAAAAAGGTACGATCATCGTGCTCGGTTCGGGCCCGATCCGCATCGGTCAGGGGATCGAATTCGATTATGCGTCGGTGCAGTGCGTGTGGTCGCTGAAAAAACTCGGCTACGATGTCGTGACGATCAACAACAATCCCGAAACGGTTTCAACCGATTTCGATACGTCCGACCGCCTGTACTTCGAACCGCTTACGCCGGAAGACGTGATGAGCGTCATCAATACGGAAAAACCGATCGGTGTCGTCGTCGCTTTCGGAGGACAGACGGCGATAAAATTAACAAAATTTCTCGATGAACAGGGCATAAAAATTCTCGGCACGAGCGCCGAATCGATCGACATTGCGGAAGACCGCGAAAAATTTGAAGCGCTTTGCGTCAAACTCGGTATCAATAAACCCGCAGGGGAAACGGTTTTGACGACGGAAGAAGCGATCGCGTCCGCACAGCGCATCGGCTATCCGATTTTGCTCAGGCCCTCTTACGTGCTCGGCGGACAAAATATGATCATCGCGTGGGGAGACGCCGATGTGCGCGAATACATGGGCATCATCCTTTCGCAGGGCATCGAAAATCCGGTGCTCATCGACAAATACATGGGCGGTACCGAACTCGAAGTCGATGCGATCTGCGACGGCAAAGACATTTTGATTCCGGGTATCATGGAGCACATCGAACGTGCGGGCATTCATTCCGGCGATTCGATCGCCGTGTACCCGTCGTGGAATCTCAACGATATCCTCCGGCAAAAAATTATCAAGCAGTCGCGCGAACTCGCGCTTGCGCTCGGCACGAAAGGGCTTGTCAATATTCAATATCTCATCTACAACAACGATCTCTATGTGATCGAAGTGAATCCGCGTTCGAGCCGCACGGTGCCCTATATCAGCAAAGTGACGGGCGTGCCGATGGTCGAACTTGCAGTGCGCGCGATGCTCGGCGAAAAAGTGAAAACTTTCGGTTACGATACGGGGCTTTACCGCATTTCGCCGTACTTCGCCGTAAAAGTGCCGGTGTTCAGTTTTGAAAAACTCATGGACGTCGATACGCATTTGGGACCGGAGATGAAATCGACCGGCGAAGTGCTCGGTCTTGCCTCGACGATGGAAGAAGCGATTTACAAGGGACTCATCGGCGCGGGTTACCGCATGAAAAGAAGCGGCGGCGTTTTGTTTACGGTGCGGAAAACCGATCAGTTTGAAATCCCCGACCTCGCGCGGAAATTTTACGATATGGGATTTACACTGTACGCGACCGAAGGCACGGCGGGCGTTATTAAAGACTTCGGCATGGAAGTGACGGTCGTAAATAAAATCCACGAAAATCCCGACGACAATCTTTTGACGCTCCTCGATACCGGTAAAATCGACTACGTGATTTCGACGAGCACGAAGGGACGCGACCCGCATGCCGACAGCGTGCGTATGCGGCGTCACGCCGTAGAGCGCGACATACCCTGCCTTACCGCGATCGATACGGCGAACGCGATCGCGAACTGCCTTATGAGCCATTACAATGCGGAAAACGTCGAACTCGTCGATATCAACGCGCTGCGCGAATCGAAAGAAAAACTGCGCTTTTGCAAAATGCAGAGTACGGGAAACGATTTTATCCTCATCGATGCGAGGAAGCAGGCGGTATCGAATCCTGCGGGGCTTGCCGTCCGCCTGTGCAATCGCCGCATGGAAATCGGTGCCGATTCGCTCGTACTCGTCAAAGATTCGGACAAAGCGGACGCGTATATGCAGTTTTTCAATCAGGACGGAAGCGAAGGACGCTTGGCGGGAAACGCGATCCGCGCCGTCGCAAAATATCTGTACGACAACAATATCAACGGCGTAAAAGACCGCGGAGATGCGGCATCCCCGACGGCATCCCTTTCGATCGATACGGCGAGCGGTACGAAGTCGCTTGTGCTGTATAAACTCGACGGAAAAGTTTCTTCCGTTACCGTCGACATGGGGCGCCCGCTTTTCGATGCAGCATCTCTTCCGACGACGCTTTCGCCCGTTCCGACTTCGCGCGAATCGCTTGCCGCCCGGCTTCCTCAAAAAGCGATCGTCAATGTGCCGCTTACCGTAGACGGTACGAAATACGACGTTACGTGCCTTTCCGTCGGCACGCCGCACTGCGTCGTATTTTGCGGCTTTGTCGATAAAGTCGACGTCGAAAAAATCGGGCCGCTCTTTGAAAACAACGCCGCTTTTCCGAATCGGACGAATACGGAGTTCGTGCGCGTTGTCGGCCGGAACGAATTGAAGATGCGGACGTGGGAACGGGGCAACGGAGAAACGCCCGCCTGCGGTACCGGCGCATGTGCGGCCGCGATCGCTGCCGTGCTGAACGGCTATTGTCCGATGGATGAAAATATCACCGTGCAAGTGAAAGGCGGCACGCTCATCGTAAAGTACACAGGCGATACCGTTTATTTGACCGGACAGAGCGATACGGTTTACGAAGGCGAAATCGAGATATGATCGGTATACCCGAAAAAAGTATCGGATATGTTGTCCTAAAAAGGTGATTGCCGCACAATAAAAAAACCGCGGAACGTTTAAACCCCGCGGCTTTTTTCCTGCAACGGATTTTTCTCGAAAAGACAGCATACGTTCTCTACACTATCACGGATATGAATTTCTACAATCGATTTTTTCACCTTGCCCCAAATTTTACATTGCGATATACTGAATGCGAAATGGACGTAAAAATTATTAATCCGTTTTTAATATCGTGTGAAAATGCATTTAAAAATATGTTCGATATGCCGCCGCAGCATAAAGACCCGTACCTGCTCGACCCGAATGCCGGACATGCGTGGGAGATTTCGGGCCTGCTCGGTCTTACCGGCGACTGCAACGGCGTCGTCGCGTTTCGTCTGCATAAAATCCTTGCGGATAAAATGCTCGACCGTTCGGGCATAGAGATCGTTGTGGCATCGGAGCGGGAAGAACTCGCAAAGCAGCTCGTAAGCGAATTTACGAATATCATTGCCGGGAACGCGATTTCGGAAATCAAAAACAGAGACATACGAGTATCGCCGCCCGTTGTCGTAGCTGGAAAAGATCACACGCTTTCATGGCCGAAAAATTATCCGATCGTCGGTATCCCGTTTGCGACGCAATACGGTCCCTTTGAAGTCGACGTATGTTTTAAATAATATCGATCAGGTTTTTATAAGTACGCATATAATGAGGAGCATAGTATGAACGAAAAATTTATTAACGATTACAAAAAATTTTTGGACGCCGGAAAAACCGAACGCGAGTGTACAGCCGAAATCATCCAAGCGGCGGAAAAGCGCGGTTATAAAGATATCACAAAATATAAAACGCTGAAAGCCGGCGATAAAGTATATGTACAGAAAATGCACAAAACCGTCGCCCTGTTCGACATCGGAACGGGCAGTCTCGAAGACGGTATGAATATCCTCGGCGCGCATATCGATTCGCCGCGCCTCGACGTAAAGCAAAATCCCGTTTACGAAAAAGACTGTATCGTGTACTTGAACACGCACTATTACGGCGGTATAAAAAAATATCAATGGGTAACGCTGCCGCTTGCGATCCACGGCGTCGTATGCAAAACCGACGGCAGCGTTATCAACGTGACGATCGGCGAAGTTGCGGACGATCCGGTGTTCTGCGTGTCCGATATTTTGCCTCATCTCGCGCAGGAGCAGATGAAAGAAAAAGCGTCCGACTTTATTCCCGGCGAAAACCTCGACCTCATTTTGAGTTCCGGCATTCCGCAAAAAAAAGACAAACAAAAAAAACAAGACGATGAAAAATCTTCAAAGGATAAAGAAAAATATAAGAAAGCCGTTTTAAAATTATTAAAATCGAAATATAATATCGACGAAGACGATTTTGCATCCGCCGAACTTGAAATCGTTCCGGCAGGCTTGTCGCGCGACTGCGGCATCGATCGATCGCTCATCCTCGCGTACGGACAGGACGACCGCGCGTGCGCATTCACATCGGCACAGGCGCTCTTCGACAGCACGGCAAAGACGCGCACGAACTGCTGTCTCTGCGTCGACAAAGAAGAGATCGGCAGTGTAGGAGCTACGGGCATGGGCTCGCACTTGCTCGAAAATGCGGTCGCCGAAATCATTTCGCGTATGAGCGGCGGTTACAGCGATCTGACGCTCAGGCGCTGCCTCGCACATTCGGCGATGCTTTCAAGCGACGTGAACGCCGCCTTCGATCCGATGAACGGCAATCTCTACGACAAAGACAATTCGTCGTTCCTCGGCGGTGGGATCGTTTTTAATAAATACACCGGAAGCCGCGGCAAATATTCCGCAAGCGACGCGAATCCCGAATTCATCGCAAAAGTCCGCGCGCTTATGGAAAAAAACAATATCCCGTTTCAAATGGCCGAACTCGGAAAAGTCGATCAGGGCGGCGGCGGTACGATCGCCTACCTTGCGGCAAAGTACGGCATGGACGTGCTCGACGCGGGTGTTTCGGTTTTAAGTATGCATGCGCCGTGGGAATTGACAAATAAAGAAGACATCTGTACGGCGTATAATTGCTATAAAATATTTTTATCGCTCGAAAAATAATAATAGGTCGAATGTCGAGTTTTAAGCGGCGGAACACGAGCCGCTTTAAAAACCCGCCGTTCAATCAATATAGTTGTACGGAGGCGTACTATGTGGCTGCCCTTTGCCGTCTGTTCCGCAGTGTTCGCCGCGCTCACTTCGATCCTCGCGAAAATCGGAATCGAAGGAGTGAACTCGAATCTTGCAACCGCGATCCGAACCTTTGTCGTGCTCGCGATGGCATGGCTTATGGTTTTCGTTACGCACGAGCAGGGCGGCATCACGGCGATTCCAAAAAAGAGCTGGATTTTTTTAATTCTGTCGGGACTCGCTACCGGCGCATCGTGGCTTTGCTATTACCGCGCGCTGCAGACGGGAGACGCATCGAAGGTCGTTCCCGTCGACAAGATGAGCGTCGTGATCACGCTCGTCCTCGCATTTATTTTCCTGCACGAAAAGGTTTCGGTAAAATCGCTCGTCGGTGCGCTCCTCCTTACGGCGGGAACTCTCGTCATGGTGCTGTAAAATCGTGCGCGGGATCAAAAGTGACGCGCCGTTGAGCGACGCTTTTAATTCACAATATCCCTGCACACGATTTTCGTCTTCGCGGGATCGACTTTATCTTTTTCGACGATAAGCTTTGCGATGCGCTCGGCGCGTATCGTGCCGCTTGAAGGATTAAACACGCTGTCTATCGTGTTCGTTATGTCGGCATCGACTGAAGAATATTCGAAAGCGAGCGTCGTGTTGATGAGTTTACAATTTTTCATAACGAGGTTGTCGATATAACACATACCCTGTAAACTTTCGATCGTGCAGTTTTCGAATGTCAGATTTTTCGAATTCCAACCGAGATATTCTCCGGAAATAAACGAATTGCGAACGATGATGTTTTCGGCGTTCCATAACGCGTCTTTTGAAATGAGTTTCGAATTATCGATTTCGATATTTTGCGCGCCGTCGAAGGGATAGTTGCCATCCAAAATAAAATTGTTTATTTTCATGTTTCGGCTGTTCATCGCAAAGTAGTCGCCCCTCGCTCTGACATTTTCAAATACGACGCCGTCGCACGACCAAAACGTTTCGGCCGCGTTCGGCATATCGACGTTTGCAAGGCGCACGTTCCGGCATCTGCGGAAATTTTTCGGCGCTTCGATGACGCTGTTTTCGACGCTAACGTTATCCGTATACCATACACCCGCGCGCCCCATTTCAAACCACGTGCTGTTTTTCACCGTGACGTTTTTGCCGTACCACAGCGGATATTTCCATTTGAACATACAGCCGTCAAGTTCGATGTCCGATGCGTGCTTCAGCGGCGATTCGCCGTCCGCAAAAATCGTATCGACGATTTTCATATCGTGCGCTTGGAACAGTGCGCGTTCACCCGTCAAAAACTCCTGCTTGATTTCTTTCATTCTAATTCCTTGTGTAAATACGTATAAAATATACTGAAATACAAATGAAAGAGCAAACAGGATAATAACGACGTCCGGCAAATTAAAAAAGAGGTACAGAGCTTATTGCCAAAATCATTTATTAAATTCCGAACAGTTCTATATGTGCGGGTATAATCACCGAACCGATGCACTTCATAAAAAACACTCTCGAACCCGTTTGCTACAGCATCCGTACCTATAACATCCGTTGTCACGTGCGGCGCAATCGGCTACAATAAATTCATGCGAAACAAACAAAACGACGAACTCGCGGTGTGCGGACTTTCCGCCGTAAAAAAGCTCGAAAAAAAAGATTGGAAAAAAATCCGCCGATTGTATTTTACAAAAGAAACCGCGCCGTTTTTCGGAGGCTTGTGTAAAAAGCTTGCGGAAAATCGCGGCATATACAATTTGGTCGAGCCGGCCGATTTGGAAAAACTTTCCGGAACCGTGCATCATCAGGGCGTCGTCGCGATGATCTTTATGCCGAAAATCATACCGCTCGATTCCGACGTCTCGGACGAGTGGATCGCAAACGGCGAAAACGTACTTGTGCTCGACCGCATCGGCAATGCGAATAATTTCGGCGCAATCGTCAGGAGCGCAGCTTTTTTCGGTATGAAAAACATCGTTATCCCGGCGGCCGAATCGCAGTCGGCCGTTACGACGAGCAGTTACCGCATCGCTCAAGGGGGCATGGAATTCGTCGATATCTATTCGGCGAATTCGATTCCGCGTTTTATGGAAGCGGTACGCGGACGCATGATGCGGATCGGCACCGATTTGCGTGCAAAAAAAACGCTTGCGGAAATCGCCGGTATGTGCGGCGGAAAACCCCTGCTCATCGTGCTCGGCAACGAAGAGGACGGCATCTCAGACGATGTGCGTAAAAACTGCGACGAGTGCGTTATCATTCCCTTTGCAGGGTTCGCCGAAGGAGCCGAACCTGCGATACAGAGTTTAAACGTCGCACAGGCGGCATCGATCATTTTATACGAACTGCAAAAAACGCAGCCGTCCGCGCTGATGCGGGACGGGAAATATGATTTCCGATGTTGTCGCCGTGAATGAGATATTTTCAAAACATTGTCAAAAGACGCTAAGCGCGTTATGATTCGCACTATGAAATACTTTATCATGTCCGATATTCACGGAAGCGCCGCGGCTTGTGAAAAAGCGCTCGCGCACTTTCATGCGCTAAAATGCAATAAAATTATTTTACTCGGCGACGTGCTGTATCACGGACCGAGAAATCCGCTGCCGGAAAACTATGCGCCCGCTCTTGTCGCGCAAATGCTCAACCCGCTCGCACACAACATAATCGCGTGCCGCGGAAACTGCGATGCCGAAGTCGATCAGATGGTGCTCGCCTTTCCGATTTCTGCGGACTACGCCTGCATCGCCGATGACGGCGTGAGGATTTTCGCATCGCACGGACATATCTATTCTCCGGCGAAAAAAACCTCGGACGAAGCGGTCGTCGCCGGAAGCAAAATTCCGCCGCTTTCGCCGAACGATATCGAACTGTTCGGTCATATCCACGAACAGCATTTGTATAAAACGCAAGAAGGTGTGCTTGTATGCAATCCCGGTTCGACATCACTTCCGAAAAACGGCTCTCCTGCGGGATTTGCCGTATACGAAAAGGGTGAAATCGCACTGTACGATATGGAAGGCCGCGAACTCAAGCGGATGAGCTGCAAATAAGCTGCGCGCAAAAAATTGCATTAAATCAAGGAAACTGTCCATAAACTGAAGTTTTTGGACGCCGCCTGTGTAATTTTAAGGGACGGCAAACCGGTTTTGTCTGAATATATTTGGAGGACTTTACATGATGAAAAAAATTATTAATTTCATACTGCTCGCATTTGCAGGGGCGGTACTTTTTGCAAATGAAAAAACCGGAGAGCGCTCTCCTGTACGAAGTGTGTCCGAAACGAAACCTCGCGTCGTTGCGTCGACGTCGTGGACGGCCGCCTTTGCCGATATTGCAGGAGCGGACGGCGTCGAAACGATCGCACCCGCAAACCTCCGCCATCCGCCGGAATACGAAGTGACGGTGAGCGACATTCAAAAAATCGCAGCGAGCGATTTTTTCGTCTACGCCGGTTTTGAGCGTATGATGAAAACACTCGGCACTTCCGTCGGCACTGTGCAGATGATACGGATTGCGAACAACAATTCGATTGCGACTGTGACGAGCGAAACGGCAAAAATCGCGGAAAAGCTGGGTACGGAAAAAGAAAACGAAGCGCGCCTCGCGCTCTACGTAAACGCAATACGGGAAGCGAAAGCGGAAATCGAGCGCAGAGGAAAATCGAATGCAAAAGTTCTGTGCCACACGCATCAGCGCTATCTCGCCGCCGATTTGGGTTTTACCGTTGCGGCGATATTCGGAGCGGACGGAGTGACGGCGAATCAAATCGCGGATGCGAAAAGCGGCGGCTACGATATAATCATCGACAACGTGCACAACCCCGTCGGCAGTCCGCTTGCCGAAGTCGCGCCGAAAGCGGCATACATCGTGTGGCGGAACTTTCCCGATAAAGTCGAACGGAACGCGCTGCTGCACGTCGTACAGGAAAATATCGCCGCGCTGATGAAAGCGCTCTGACACCTACCCGACGCGGGGACGTGCTATTGATTTGCCATTTTATAAATTTCGAACATATCCGCTTCGTATAACACTTTTGCAGAACCGCGCTTGCCGCCCGTCGCGAGGCTGCATTTGTGCGCGAGCGTTTTCATCTGCTCTTCGGAAAGGTTGATGCCGAGCTCTTTGAGGTTCGTCGGCATTTTGATTTTGCGGAAAAATTTTTCCATCGCTTGAATGCCGCGCAGTGCGATCTCTTCCGGATTGCCGTCGGCGATACCCATGACGTTGACTGCAAACTTATGGAAACGCGGCAGACAATCCTTATACACATAGCGCGCCCAGCTTCCCCAGATGGCCGCGAGTCCCGCGCCGTGCGCGACGTCGAACATGCCGCTCAATTCGTGTTCCAGCGCGTGCGACGACCAATCGCCTCCGCGGTCGTTACCGCAGCCGGTAAGCCCGTTGTGTGAAAGGCTTCCCGCCCACATGATTTCCGCGCGCGCATCGTAATTTTGTGGCTCGTCACGCAGTATCCGCGCATTTATCATAACCGTGCGCATGAGCGCTTCGGCGATGCCGTCGGTGATTTCCATATTGCCGCCGTTCGTAAAATAGCGCTCCATCGTATGCATGAGGATATCGGTACAGCCGCAGGCGGTTTGATAATCGGGAAGCGTCATCGTCAATTCGGGATTCATCACCGCAAATTTCGGACGACAAAAATCCGTATTGCAGCCGCGCTTTACCTGCCCTTCTTCTTTGGTGATAACCGTGCTGTTGCTCATTTCGCTTCCGGCCGCGGCGATCGTCACTACGACGCCGATCGGCATACACGCTTCCGGCAGGCGAGTGTGTTCATAGAAATCCCATACATCGCCTTCGTTTGCAACGCCGTAGCCGATCGCTTTTGCCGAATCGATAACGCTGCCGCCCCCGACTGCAAGGATAAAATCGACGTTTTCTTTTTTGACAAGATCGATGCCTTTGTATACGAGGGAAAGGCGCGGGTTCGGTACGACGCCGCCGAGTTCGATATACGAAATATGCATTTCATCGAGCGATTTTTTTATGCGGTCGAGGAGTCCCGATTTTTGCACGCTTCCACTCCCGTAATGGATGAGCACCTTTTTGCATTTTTGTTCGGCGACGAGCGCACCGATTTGCTTTTCCGTCTCTTTTCCGAAAACGACTTTCGTCGGTGTAAAATATGTAAAATTGAACATACAACCCCCTATAAACCCGAAATACAAAAGCGACGGCGATATTTCAGACGCGCTTTGTACATGCTTCTTCAATTGCGGTTTCGATGATTTCAGTATATATCGATTAGCCGAAGCGCGCAATAAGTTTCTTTAAGCGTTTCCGAAAAAATCATACGGTTGCCCGTGCGTTGATATGTGCGGATTATTGATTGCACTGCACGCTTGTGTTATGATGAAAAAGGAGGCCGGTATGATTATTAAAAAGATCGTTTTGCCGCTTTCCGTACTCTGCGCGCTTGCGTTCGCATTTTTTTCCGCATCGTGTACCGTAAAATCTTCGGAAAAAGCGGCACAGGAAGCGACCGACGCACTCGCGATGCCTTTTGCGCCGATCGATTTCGATAAAGCGGAAGCCGCAAACGAGGGGCTGCAAAAAGAATCGGAAACGGGGAAATAGTAATCGACTACCGCGACAAAATTCAGTTTTTAGAAGCTCCCGATTACACCGGAATACGGCTTTATTGATTTTCATTTATATCGCAATCATTATATTAATTTCCTTTTATATTGCAACCGTTATGCCGACAATATAATAAGGTGAAATTTTATCGGCTTGAGAATTTCGGAAAGAATAACGGTACTCGGCGGACGCATTGCGTTATATTCGGTTTCACTGTATCATAACAGTGGCAGTTGAGGGTGTTTTATGAAAATGATCGGAATCAAACTTGCAGACGGCTCGTTTTATCCGCTGCTCGAAGAAGGTGTGCCTGCAAAAAAAACGCTCGACTTGACGACGGTGCGCGATAATCAAACCGCTATCACGGTTGATTTATACCGCTCGGAAACGAATTCCATGGAAAATGCGGAGTATGCGGCGACGTTGAAGATCGACAATCTCCTTGCGCATCCGAACGGGGAGCCGGACATATCGTTTACCGTCGCTCTCGACGAACAGAATAAACTTTTTGCGGAAATCGATGACGGCGAATCCGGCGGACACAATGCAGTTACGGTATCGCTTGTCGAAGGTACTGAACCCCGGCACCCGAATGACGATAACGGATACGGACCTGCGATCACGACAGGTGCCGCGATTGCATCCGGCGGATTGCTGCACGCTGCAGGAGCGCAGGAGGATGCAACGATCGAACCGCCCGATTTCAGCGATCTCGATCTGCCGGAAGAATTGGATTTAACAAAACCGGTTTCCGAATCCGCTTCGAACGCTTCCGATGCCGCCGATACTCCGCCGACAGACGATATATTTGCGCCGCCGGACGTTTATTCGACGGAAGCGATTGATGAAAAAAAATCCGACACGGAATTTTTTGATGATGGGACGGGTGATGCGGATTTTAGCGACATCGATCTTCCGACTTTCGACGATACGCCGACGGAGAAAACGCCGATCGAAAACGAAACGGCCGATTTTTCTACAGTCGATAATGCCGACGACTTCCATTTCGACGCGGCCGACCTTCCGTCGTTCGACGATACGCCGGCGGAAAAAACGTCGATCGAAAACGAAGCGACCGATTTTTCTACAGCCGATAATACCGACGACTTTCATTTCGATGAGGCGGATCTTCCGTCGTTCGACGAAGTCCCGCCTGTGCAAAGCGAAACTTCGGATATCGATAGGGCATCCGGCGACCATACCTTTTCGGATGATTTTTTTGACGGCATCGATATGCCGTCAAACGAAACCGACACTGCAACGCGGAATATCGATTCGCTCGATGATCTGCAATTCGGCGAAACCGATGATACAAATATACAAGAGGGGACTACCGCTACGAAATACCAATCGAAAACCGTGATCAAAAAAAAGACAAAGGCGCCGGTGCTCATCTGTCTGTTGTGCGCGCTGATCTGTGTTATCGCAACGATATTGATTTTGTTTGTGATACCGTCGAAATACAACGTACTCTTATCGCACGCTTCGCATACGGACGATACCGTCGTTCTGCCGGCGCGCGATACGGCCGCACCTTCACGCGAAGAGCCGGTTATGCCGGCAAAACCCGATGAAATCGTCGTTGCTCCGCGCGCGGAAACGGTTGCACCCGTGCGCCCTGCCGCCGCTTCGAAATCGACGGGAGACGTCGCATACCGCATCAAATGGGGCGACACGCTGTGGGATATAGCCGACGCGTATTATAAAAATCCGTGGCGCTATCCGCGGATCGCACGATATAACAATATCAAAAATCCCGATTACATCATTTCGGGAACGACGATACGCATCCCGGTAGAATGATCACCGTCTTGCCGAGCCGTGCGGAATTTACGTTTGTTAAAATTATTAATAAGTTTTGTTCTCTTCGCTTTTGCCGTCGGTTTTTCGGGATGCAACGAAAGCGGTTTCGATTCGCTTCGCAGACTGTACGGCGAAGATGCGAATTACTATATCGCGCTCAGAAAAGAGTCGGACGGTGACGAAAAAGCCGCACGGCAGCTTTTTTTGCGATGTGCGAAAAAAGGTTCGTATTATGCGGCCCGCCGAAGCGCGGAAGAGCTTACACAGTTCGGCTCGGTGCAGGAGCGGCTTTCGGCGTGCGAAAAACTTTCAGCAGCCTATACCGATGAAGACGCGCTTTTGATCGCATTGCGCGAATACGAAAACGCGGGCGAGTATTCGAAAATCCTCGTTTTGACGGAGCCGATCGACGTTGCGTCGTGCGGCAGCGAAATCGCCCGTATTAAATTGAGCGCACTATTTAAAAGGAGCAGTCAGCGTTTTGAAGACGAAGCGTACAAGTGGTATACGTCGAGATCGATGACGCCTTCGATGTATCGACTGTATCAGGAAACTATAACCGAAGGCTTTCAATCGGCGAAAAGTAAAATTATTAATTTCAGGATCGACGTCTACAACGCGAATTACAATTCCGCGTATGAGCGCTTTTCGGACATTGTCGATATCACGATAAAAAACAAGGCGCTGCCGCTTACGGCGCAGATCGTTTCGGATATGGGAAAAGCCTGTCTCTACGGCAGTTCGAACCGTATAAAAAACGCAAAGATTTTCAGCGACATTGCGGCAAACGAAAAAAACGATGCGGACGTCGTCTACAATGCGTATTTTTATGCGGGCAGGCTCTACGATAAAGCCGATTCGGATTACGCGACGGCGGCGGATCGTTTTGCCCGTGCGATGGACTCTGCGCCGAGCGGAGCGCAATACGACAATGCACTGTGGTATCTCTTGAACGGCAGCCTGCGCGTTTCGGTCGATACCGCGATAGACGTGTTTAAAACCCGCCGCGCAAAAATCGAGGATACTTCGTACTTCGACGATTTTTTCGAACTCTTTGCACCGCTGCTCCTTTCGCAATCGCGCTGGAACGATTTTAAAAAAGTGTACGATGCTGTCGACGGCTATGCGTCGGATGTATCCGTCGGCCGTTTTGCGTATCTCTACGGGCGTCTCGTGCAGGAAGGTTTGGTCGCATCCGAAGCTCCGAAAACGGAAGCCGAAAGCGCATTCCGCCGCGTGCTTTCGCTCGATTGCGATCTTTACTATAAAGTGCTTGCTGCGGCAAAACTCGATCTCGACATCGAAGAAGTGAAAGCCGCTCTGTATCGAACAAAAATCAATAAAAATTTTATAAAGGATGAAGCCGTCGAACGTCTGCTTGCAGGCTACGCACTTTTCGGATTGCCGGAAAAAATTTATCCGGAATGGCTTTCGTTTACCTCCGGAGGCAAGACGATAAGCGTCGAATGCGCTGCCGTCCTTTCGGATTTTTTAAATAAAGCGGCGTCGGGTACGGACGAATATTATACGCAGAGCCTCAGGATCATCGCAAAAGCCGCCGTGTACGGCGACGAAGCGCTCGGCGAAGACGCGTACCGGCTTTTATACCCGCGCAATTATGCGAAAGAAGTTTCTTCTTCGTGTGAAGCGTTCGGTATCGATGAAGCGATTTTGTACGCGCTTATCCGTACGGAAAGCTTTTTCAGCAATAACGTCATAAGCGCTGCCGGTGCGCGCGGTTTAACGCAGCTGATGGATTTGACCGCGGACGAAATCGCGATGCGTTTGAAACGAAGCGATTACGATCTGCTCGATCCTGCGACGAATATCGAATTCGGCGCGTATTATCTCGCGTACCTTACGAAGCGGCTCGGCGGTTCGCCGCTCACGGCATTTTTCGCATACAACGCCGGGATCGGGCGCGTACGCCGCTGGATAAACAATTCGCACTTGGAACTCGGCAGACATACTGCAAGCGATCTGTTTCTCGAAACGATCCCGTATTCGGAAACGCGCGATTACGGACGGAAACTCATCGCAGCTTCGGCGATGTACGATATTTTGTACTACGATACGCCGCTTCAAACCGTTGTGAAAAAAATCACAAATCGATAAAATTACAGTATATTTACAATATCGGAAATTCTAAACGCGGCGTCGGCTGTTTCGATTTGAATGCGTCGGCACCGCCGGGAGATCGTATGGCAAACGAAAGACTTGAAGCTTCAATAAAAGAAGCGCTCGATATGTTCCGCCCCCAGCTGCAGGCTGACGGAGGCGATATGGAATATATTTCCTTGGATGAACAAAACCGCGTTCATTTAAAATTGGTAGGCGCATGCGGCAGCTGCCCCATGGCGATGATGACGCTTAAAATGGGTGTCGAACGCTATTTGAAAGACGCATGTCCCGAAGTGACGGAAGTCGTTCAGGATATGGATTGAGGAATCGAATATGTGCATTGCAAAAAACAGAATGGTAAAAATACACTATACGCTCAAAGATACCGACGGCGTGTTGATCGATTCGTCTTCGGGGCTTGCTCCCTTCGAATACCTGCACGGAAACGGCAATCTGATCCCCGGACTCGAAACCGAACTTGAAGGCAAAAATCCCGGCGATGCGTTTACGGTAACCGTTTTGCCGAAAGACGGCTACGGCGAATACGATCCGAAGCTGTACATAGAAGTGCCGCGCGATCAGTTCGATACCGGCTCTCCGCTCGAAGTCGGCATGAAATTTCAAGCACAGACGGCAGGCGGTCCCATGACCGTGACGATCCGGAACATAACCGATAAAACCGTTACCGTCGACGGCAATCACGAATTGGCGGGAAAGACGCTCGTATTCGACATCAATGTCGTCGACGTGCGCGAAGCGACCGACGAAGAGCTCATGCCCGAGATGTCCGGCTGCGGCGGAAGCTGTAACGGCGGATGCGGAGGCTGCAGCGGCGGGTGCGGCTGCAGTTGATCGCAGTGATCGGAGCGCGCGGCAGCGTTACACTATGCCGAGTGCTCCGCACAACGTTTTAAAATTTTCTTCTTTGGAAACGTCTTCGAGCGGAACGATCGTATCGACAAAGGATCGATATCGTGCAGTCCGCTCGGTAAAGACGTCGTGAAAGACGGCTCTCACTTCTTCTTCGGTTTTCGGTTCTTTGCGAGCGATATATGCGGGTACATTTGCGACCGAGCCGTCGTCGTTGAACGTTATCTTTTCCAAAATCCTGTTGAATGCGATTTCTTCCGCCACTTCGAGAAAAACAAACATTCCCAAATCGCGCAAGTGCATCAGCGCAGGAGCGTTATCGCATATGCCGCCTCCGGTCGCGATGATGATTTTTTTGCCGGAGCATTTTTTTTCGAGCACGCGACAGATTTTCTCTTCCGCGCTCATAAATTTTTCCGGACCGTAATCGAAGTATATTTGACGCGGCGTAAAGCCCGTCTGCTTCGTGATGATTTCATCGATATCGACAAAGGGAAAGGAAATCTTTTTTGAAAGGAGACGGCCTTGCGTCGTTTTTCCCGAGTGTTTTATACCGAAGATAATGTATGCCGGATCAGGAGATACTGTCATACCGCCAGTATATTGCTTGTAATTGCAAAAGTCCATAACTTGCAGTATGCTTTTTGTATGAATATCTATGCGGCACTTGCCCTTTGCTTCGCTCCCCTCCTTATTATATTTTTGTCGATACGCTGCTTCGCTCATGTCGGGATCATCGCGATGCTGTATGCCGCACTGCTCGGTTTGCTGGCCGTAGCCCCGATTTCAATTTTACAATTTTACGTAGCCGATATTTCGTTTTTGCAATCGGATCATTGGATCACACAGCTTTTGCGCGCGATTTTATTTAACGGCCTCATCGAAGAAGGTTTTAAAATGGTCGTTATGCTGCTTTTGCCGTCAAAGCGGCTGTCGCTCGGAAAATTTTTTTTGTGCGCGTGTATCTGCGGCATGAGTTTGGGCTGTTTCGAATCGGCGATTTATTTTTTACAGCATCTCCAGCAGGCAAATACGATCGGCGCGCACCTCATATACGTCCAACTGTTTGAACGGATGTTTACGAGCGATGCGGTGCACGCTTTGTGCGCGGGATTGGGCGGTCTGTTTATCCGGTCGATAAAGCGGATGCGGATCGACATCGCCGCACTTTTATTTACGCCGCTGTTGCACGGTCTGTACGATTTTTTCGCGCTTTACGACGACTTCAAACGATTTTCCGTCGCGGCGATTTTGTTTTTGGCAGTTCAGTGCAGGATCAGCTATAGGATCCAAGCGGAGGAAAAAGAAAAAGCGGATATAAGACCGCAGTTGAAAAATACGGAGGAAAAAGAAAAAGCCGAAAAACCGATAAAAAAAATTACCGAAAGAAAAACACAAAACAGAATACGAAAAAAAACTTGACAACTGCACAAAAATGGCTCACACTGATATCATATCTTTATTGGAGGTCTATTTTGAAATTATTACAAAAAGCGGCAATCGTATTTTTCGCCGTATGTATCGCATTCCCGATGTTCGCAAACGGTTCGTCGGACGGCAAAGCGGCTGAAACCGAACTCAACGCGTATTCCATCATGCCGGAAAAATACGCAACGCCGATTTTAGCGGAATTTACAAAAGATACCGGCATCAAAGTCAATTTCGTCCGCCTCTCTTCCGGCGAAGCGCTGTCGCGCATCATAGCTGAAAAAGGAAATCCGCAAGTGGACTGCCTGTGGGGCGGCCCGTCGGATACCTACGACGCGGGCGTTGCAGAAGGTGTTTTCGAACAGTATAAACCCGCTGAAGCCGATAAGATACCCGCAAACTACCGCTCGCCGGACAATTATTGGACGGGCATCGGCATCATTCCGCTGTGCTTCCTCACCAATACGAATTTTCTCAAAAAGAACAATCTTTCGGCTCCGACAAGCTGGTACGATTTATTGGATCCGGCATATAAAAACGGCTTGCAGATGGCGGATGCCCGCACGTCGGGAACCGCGACGGAGCGCATTTATTCGCTCGTAAAAGCGGTCGGTGAAAAAGAGGCGTTCGATTATCAAAAGAAGCTCAACGCGAACGTTCAGCTTTATACGAAAAGCGGCGCGGGCGGCGCGCTTCCGATCGCAAACGGCCAGGCGGCAAGCGGCGTATTCTATCTCGTCGATGCGCTCGATATCACACATCAGGGCTACCCGCTCGTCATCTCATTCCCGAAAGAAGGCATTACCTACGGCGTCGAAGGTTCGGGAATTCTCAAAGGATGCAAACATCCGAACGCTGCGCGGCGTCTTATGGATTGGGCGTCGACAAAAAAACTCGGCGATTTTATGATGGCGAATAAAATCTGCTATATTCCGACGCGCCCCGATATAAAAGTCGACGATCCCGCACTCGATATGAAAAAGATGAATTTGATCAACGCGCCGTCCGCATGGAAAGGCGAAAAGCGGAAAGCGTACGTCGAAAAATGGATCAAGGAAGTTATCCAACAATAAAGCTTTCGTGCGATGAGGCAATCGCTGCGCGTTCCTAGCAAAAGACGTTCCTTTGCGTTTTTTAAGGTCGCGCACGATTCAGATAATTTCGTTCATACATAAAGCCGTACGGGGCACGCTTTCCGTGTCCCGTTGATATTTTAATCGAAAATTTTTATCAATTTTAATAACTAAAGGTCAGCCATGCAGAATAACAATCCGCTGCAAAACGGGCGGCGCGTACTTTTAATAAAAAAAGATCCCGCGCTTTTTTGTGCGCTCGTCGTCATCTGGACGTGTTTTGCGGTATTTATTTTTTATCCGGTCATAACGCTTTTATATACGGCGTTTTTTTCAAACGGACGCATTTCATCCGAACTGCTTAAAAAAAATTTCCTCAACGCATATACGCTGAAAGCGCTGTGGAACAGTCTTGCGCTCGCGGCGGCGGTAAGCGTATGCGGTACGTTTTTGGGTTATGTCTTTGCCCTCGTTGTAAACAGGACAAACCTCCCGAAAATTTTTAAAACACTCATCAGCGCAATAACGATTTTACCTCTCATCTCGCCGCCGTTTACGAGCAGCATATCGCTCACGCTTGCGCTCGGTCCGAACGGAACATTATTAAAATTACTCGGCATTCCCGATGCGAATATCTACGGATTTATAGGAACGTGGATTTCCGAAACGCTCACCTATTTTCCCGTAGCTTATATGGTTATCTCCGCAATTTTAAATACGATGAGTTCGAACCTCGACGACGCGGCGTCAAGTTTGGGTGCAAAAAGCGAACGGATATTCCGGACGATCACGGCTCCTCTTTCGATTCCCGCCGTTGCAAACTCCGTTCTTCTGCTTTTCGGCTCGAGCCTTGCAGACTTCGCAACTCCGCTCATTTTGGGCGGTCACAAATTTCCCATTCTGCCGACGCAGGCATATCTGCAGATCACCGGTATGTTCGATTTGAACGGAGGCTCTTCCCTTTCGTTCTTATTAATAATTCCCGCGCTGCTCGTGTTCTTTTTCCAACAAATGCTCGTCGGCCAAAAAAGCTACGTAACTGTTTCCGGGAAGAGCGCGGCGCAATCGAAATTCGTTCCGCTGCCGAAGTGGATGAAAGCGCTGTGCTGGTGTATCGCTTTTATCGTAATCGTTTTTGTCATCTATCTGTATTTCATCATCCTCGCAGGCTCATTCGTCAAAGTGTGGGGCATCGACAATACGCTGACGCTGCAAAACTATCGATATGTTTTTGCAAACGGGAAAAAAGCGGTTTCCGACACGCTGACGATCGCCTTCGTTTCGACGCTGCTCGGCGCGCTTCTGTCGGTCGTCATCGGCTACATCATTCAACGGAAAGAATTCCCTGCAAAACGCCTGCTCGATTTTTCGTCGCTGCTCAATTACGCGCTGCCCGGCACGGTCGTCGGTATCGCATATATCGCGGCGTTCAACAAACGGCCGATTTTATTAACCGGTACGATGACGATCCTCGTCGCCGCGTATATTTTTCGTTATTATGCGACGGGCATCCGCTCCGTCATCGCATCGCTGCAGCAAATCGATCCGACACTCGAAGAAGCGTCCGCGAGTCTCGGCGCGGGAGCCGTACGCACGTTTACGCACGTAACGATTCCGCTCATCATTCCGGCGATCCTTACAGGCATGCGGTATCTGTTCATCCACTGTATGACGGCTATCAGCGCAACGATATTCCTCGTTTCGGCACGGTGGACGCTTTTGACGACACGCATCCTCGAAAGCATGACGGAATTGCAGTTTCCGCAGGCGTCCGCATTTTCGATCGTACTCATCATCATCGTCTTTGCAGCCGATGCGCTTATCGCGCTGTGCATGAAATTGTATTCGATGCAGTTTGCAAAAGAAGCAAAGCAAAAATCATAAACGGAATTTACGGAGAATACTATGGCAGATATATCACTTGTTTTAAAAGACGTTACAAAAACATTTCCCGAACGGAACGGCGGCATTTTCAATGCGGTCGACAAAGTCAACATCGAAGTGGCGAAAGGCGAGATGGTCACGTTTTTAGGACCGTCGGGCTGCGGCAAAACGACGACGCTCCGCATGATCGCGGGCTTTGTGATCCCGACGAGCGGCAGCATCACCATCGAAGGCAAAGATATGACGAGCGTGCCGGTAAACGAACGCGCCATCGGATTCGTGTTCCAAAACTACGCGCTTTTTCCGCACATGACGATCTACAAAAACGTCGGATACGGATTGAAAGCGCGCGGCGAAAAAGATGCGGACATCCACGATAAAATCATCAATGCGCTGAAACTCGTCGGATTGAGCGGAGATGAAAACCGATATCCGAATCAGCTGTCGGGAGGCGAACAGCAGCGCGTCGCCCTCGCGCGCGTTATCGTTATGGAGCCGTCACTCCTTTTGATGGACGAACCGCTTTCGAACCTCGACGCAAAGCTTCGTATCCACATGCGTACGGAGATCCGCAGAATTCAAAAAGCGCTCGGAACGACGTGCCTGTACGTCACGCACGATCAATCGGAAGCGCTCACCGTTTCCGACAGAATCGTCGTTATGAGCCGCGGCAAAGTCGAACAGATCGGCACTCCGCTTGAAATATATGGCAAACCCGCATCGACATTCGTCGCCGACTTTATCGGTCAAGCGAATATCGTTCCGGCAAAAGTGCAAAAAATCGACGGCGATATGATCACCGCTTCTATCTCTTCCGTCAATGCGGTAACTGCGCGCCGGGGATTCACAGCAACTCCCGCGGTGAACGCAGACGTATTTTTTGTCGTACGCCCCGAAAATATTTCCGTGCAGGATAAAGATTCAGGCGCCGTCAAAGCCGCGGTTCAGAGTTCCGTTTTCGTCGGCAGCCACGTCGAATACGATCTGCTGTTCAACGAAAAAACGGTCATCAAAGCGAGCGTCGATTTTAAACCCGATATGAAACTCTACAAAAGCGGAGACATCGTATCGCTCGACTTCGACGAAAAGACGACACTCTTTTTGGACAGATAAATACATCTGAGGAAATCAAGAAAACTGTCCGAAAGCTGATCCGCAGTTCGCGCGAGCGAACTGCTTAAAATAATTTCCTTACAGAGTAAGCCGATAGGCTTGCAGCTTTCGGACAGCCGCTTCCGGAAATCAAAAACCGTTTCGTAGAATTTAAACAGCCGACACCGGTAAAAATGTCGGCTGTTTTTTATAAGTTCAACAACCGTTTCGTATATCGATTGAACGGCGAAATCGTTGATCAGTTTTCAAACGGATTTTCATCGCAGTACAGCTGCCCGGCAGGCTTGTTGTATGAAATGTCCTGCACGCCCAGATAACTGAATACGGTGAACAGCGCTTTGCCCGCGTGTCCGAAGGCTACCGCTCCGTGATGCGGGTACCGTTTTGAAATGAGCACGTGACGGTAAAATCTGCCCATTTCGGGGATCGCAAACACGCCGATGCCGCCGAAGGAACGCGTCGCGACGGGAAGTACTTCGCCCTGCGCAATGTATGCGTGCAGCGTCGTGTCCGCAGCACTCTGCAGCCTGAAAAACGTAATGTCGCCGGAATCGATGTCGCCTTCGAGCGTGCCGCGCGTAAAGTCGGGCTCACTGCCGGACGGTTCGAGCAGGCGGTGCTGAATGAGCTGGTATTTGACGGCGGGTTTGCTTTTCGGATTCAAACGACAGAACGGCGTATTGCCGCAGTGAAATCCCATAAACACGTCCGTCGCTTTGTAAGCGTAGGGGAATTTCCCTTTGATATCGTTTTCGTACATATCGGCCGGCACGGAATTGTTGATATCGAGCAGCGTGACCGGAGCGCCCGTCACACAGGTACCGATATATTCGCTGAGTGCGCCGTAGATGTCGACTTCGCACGCGACCGGAATGCCGCGCGTCGCAAGACGACTGTTTACATAACAGGGTTCAAAACCGAATTCTTTGGGAAACGCCGGCCAGCACTTGTTTGCGAACGCGACGTATTTTCGCACACCCTTGTTCGCTTCCGCCCAATCGAGCAGCGTGAGTTCAAACTGCGCCATACGCGGGAGCAGATCGGGAAATCGATTGCCTTCCGTACCGAGTTCGCGTTCCATATCTTTTACGACTTCGGGAATGCGACTGTCGTCTTTGTGCGCGCGGTACGATACGAGCAGGTCGAGTTCCGAGTTTTCCTGGATTTCGACGCCGATATCGTAAAGCCCTTTGATCGGAGCATTGCATGCGAAAAAATCCTGAGGGCGAGGACCGAACGTGATGATTTTCAAATTTGCGATGCCGATACACGCACGTGCGACCGGAATAAAATCGTGCAACATCTTTGCAATGTCGCAGGCGGTCCCGACCGGATATTCGGGAATGACCGCGTCGAGTTTTCGCAGTCCGAGATTGTACGAACAGTTGAGCATACCGCAGTATGCGTCTCCCCTCCCGTCGATCAAATCACCCGAGCGCTCTTCCGCCGCAGCGACGTACATCATGGGACCTGCGAATTCTTTTGCGATGAGCGTTTCAGGCGTTTCGGGTCCGAAGTTTCCGAGAAATACACAGAGCGCGTTGCAGCCCGCCTGTTTTACTTCGTCGACGGCTTTCACCATATCGGCCTCGTTTTCGACCGTCGTCTTCGCTTCGTAAATAGTACCGTACTGCGAAAAGGATTCCACGATCGCTTTGCGCCGCCGCTCCGAAAGCGAGATGACAAAACAGTCGCGGCTGACCGCGATGATCCCGAGTTTTACTTCGGGGACGTTTGTGATTTTTTCCATAGCTGTGTTCTCCTGTTTACGGGATATATTTATCCTCTATGCCAATGCCGCCTGTTTTTTACAACAGTTTTATTCGTACCGATGTTCAATGCCCCAATACTCCGCATGGAAACTGTCGATCGCGCTGCATACATTTTCATTTTATCATCGTTTTTGCTTTTCGCACAGTCCCCTTTTAATTATTTTTTTTAATTATTTTCCCCGCCGGAAAATCGCACCGCCTTATCCGATCATGTTTACTCGGGACGAAACTTTTTTGCGATCCGCCCTTCCGCCGCTTGCTCACGCGCGGCGTCCTCGCTCCGCTGCGGTCGCTGCCTTCGGCACGGCTCCACGGCGGCGTAGGCGTATCGTATTGCGAACGTCTATCGGCACGCGATATAATCGAAAACGATGAAGCGGAATTATCAATCGGAACTCGACGGCATCCTCGACCGCATTACAATAAGACCGACAGCGGAAGCGCCTGCGGTAAAACCTTCGCTCCTTCTTCACGCATGCTGCGCGCCGTGTTCGTCCTACGTCATCGAATACCTCGCATCGTATTTCGATATTTCGATTTATTATTACAATCCGAATATCCATCCCCGACAAGAATACGAACGGCGTCTGCACGAACTCGAATCCTTTTTACCGCGTTTTCCCCCGGCGCTCGAAAACCGCGTTCGGCTCATACGTGCGAATTATGACGTGCGCGAATTCGAAGACGCAGTGCGCATAACGGAAAATCCCGAACTTGCATCGGAAGCCGAACGCGGGGAGCGGTGCAGACGATGCTACGAACTGCGTATAAAACACGCATACGAATACGCAAGAGAACATTCTTTCGATTGGTTTACGACAACGCTTTCGATCAGTCCGTTTAAAGACGCCGATAAAATCAACGACATCGGTGAAAAACTGGAAGCGTCCGGCGGACCCCGTTTCCTCACTGGCGATTTTAAAAAGCGAAACGGTTTTAAGCGCAGCCTCGAAATCAGCAAAGAATACGGCATGTACCGGCAGGAATACTGCGGCTGTAAATATTCACTCGTAAAAATGCAAGCGTTAGACTTACGGAAGCCTGCGTTAAAAGCTTAACCTCGGCACATACACGGCGAATCTGCAAAACAAACTCGATAGTGAACCCGGCGAACGAAGTTCTCGCCGATGGCATACCTTTATTCAGAAATAGTTTCGAAACTCGACTTTCGACCTTTTAGGTAAAAATTGATTTCCGCGTTTGTGCCCTGCCCGTACTCCCTTCCCTCATAGCGTACGCTCGCTTCCGCTCGCGGCGAGAACGCTGCGCGGGGAAGCAATCCGGCGTAGGCAGATGAAGCCATATGATAAAAAAACTATCATTTATAGCCTCTTATTTTTTATTATCACTATAAAAAAACATAAAATATACATTATTGCTTTTATAAGCAAAATAATAACTACCAATAATATATAATACTTATTTTCTGTATTAATATCTAATAGTTTTTTTCTCCATACAAAAATAACAATAGTAAATGAAACTATTCCCTGTAATATCCATGTTTTCCTATTCACATTATCATAAAGTTCAAATACTGTCATACACTACTCATCCTTATTACCACATACCATTTATAGTATTTTTTTATTTTATTTGAAAAGCTGTCTACAATTAAGTCAACTTTATTATCTGGATTAATTTTATTGTTCACAAAATTTTGAGCTATTGTTCCTGGTACACTAGCACCTGCGCTTACAACGGCACTGCCTGCAAGTTGTATTAATTTTCCACCCTTATTAGCAAGACCTGCAACATTTGATACAGCTCCAAGTCCAACCGTCGTTAATGCACCAGATACAAAAGAACCTGCTAATTGACCTGCATTTATATCAGTCCAAAGCTCAGCACCTCTTTTCCCCTGCAAATAATTTCCTCCAACTTGGAAAGCATAATCAATCCCAGCAGATATTAATCCCCCTATTATTGCGGCTCCAAATACACTCTCGCCATCAGGGTCCGTATACTTTACCGGGTTATTATTGCCGTAATGATAAAGGTTCAAATTTAATACATTAAACGCTCCGTCTTCGCCTTTGGAACTTTGATCTAAATACTCCCCTGCCGCCGGATCCGCACTCAGCCACCGACTGTACTTCGCATCGAGATACCGTGCTCCGTAGTAGTACAGCCCCACGCACGAGACGCCGGCTATCGTGCATGCTTCGTCCAACTCTTTTGCAGTATACCTAAATACTTTACAAACACATATCATTGCCTCACCATATTTTCCCGGGTTCCTATGGTTCTACTTTTTCTCTAAAATATTTCGTAATATATTCTTCATCTTCTTCAATATGATCATCAGGAATGCTATCAAAAAACTCCTTACTCCTTTTATATATGCTTTTATCATATATGACATCTGGTAAGGCACATATATTTCGATAAAATTCTTCGAAATGATCTATGATCTCGTTTACCGATTTTGAGTTCATTATATAGTTCCACCCATAGCCACTGGAAACAGTACCTTTAATTTTATTAAGTCGAGTATAACCGACACTATAATTA
>NZ_JAFEVM010000029.1:0-35803 GCF_016901105.1 Treponema sp. Marseille-Q4523
TATATATTCATTATAAATTAAATTAGCAAGAACACGATAACCTTCTCCGATAAGTTGAGGAGTACCGAAATCACCTAACGCCGTCATAAAAACCATCAGAGCACCGGCCGTAATTGTAGGCATGATAACCGGTAGCGATACAGTAATTATCCTTCGAAACTTATTCGATCCGAGATTTTCTGCCGCTTCTTCAAGCGATCCATCTATTGTAGAAAGCGCTCCGGCAACATAAAGATATACATACGGATATAATTTAAATACAAAAACCGATATAATCCCTGTTTTACCGTATATCGACGGCATTCTAATACCAAACCAATCGAGAAACAACTTTGTTACAAAGCCAGAGCGTCCAAACAACATAATCCATGAATACGCGCCGATAAACGGGGGGGAAAGCAGTGACATAATTATTAAAATATGTATCAGCTCTTTTGCCGGAATATTATATCGATTGATAATGTATGCCATAGGTACACCGATAAAAACACAGATAACAGTCGGAACAGCTGCAACATATATACTATTGAGCAACGCGGAATAATAATATTTTTTTGTAAAGAACGTATAAAAATTATAGCATGAAAATTTTTCCATGTTTTCCGACTGGAAACTTCTTGTTATCAACGAAGAAAACGGATACAGTAAAAAAAATACAAGTAATAGAAATATAGAAATTTTTACGAAAAACCAAAAATCAAACCTGAAGTTTATTTTTTTCATAACAACGCTTCTCCGGTTTCAGTATCGAAAAGCACTATTGTGCTCTTATCAATTGTGATGTATACAGATGAACCTATTGTCCTGATATCCACACCATCCTTTGCATACTCATTCACTTCTATAATTTGTCCGTCTTTAAGTTCAACTTCATGTTGTACAAAATCGCCGAGAAATGTAGAAAGTGTTATATTTCCATATAATCCTGGTCCTGTATCTGACAACGACAATTGTTCAGGTCGTACGGAAAGGTTCGCTTTACCGGCAAAAACACTCCGATGCGGCCAAGAAAGAGCATATGAATCATTTATTCTTATTGTGTTATTCTCAATTACACACGGAATAAAATTTGATACGCCAATAAAACCGGCAACAAATGAATTTGCCGGATGCTTATATATGTCTGCCGGTGCTCCAATTTGCATAACTTTGCCATCTTTCATAACTGCCAGTCTATCGCTGATCGCAAGTGCTTCTTCTTGATCATGTGTAACATAAATGGTCGTAATACCGAGATTTTTTTGTAGTTTTCTTATAACGGTACGCATATGTACGCGCAGTTTTGCATCCAGATTTGAAAGTGGCTCATCCATAAGCAGTACGGCTGGCTTTATAACAAACGCACGTGCAAGCGCGATTCGTTGTTGCTGTCCACCTGAAAGTTCGTTTATTTTTCTTTTTCGTAAATGCTCAATCTGTACGAGTTGTAGCGCTTCTCGTATCCTTTCTTTCATTTCCGACTTTGAAATTTTCCTAGCTTTTAGCCCGTAGGCGATATTCTCCTCTACCGTCAGATGCGGAAAAATAGCATAATTTTGAAATACCATACCGATATCTCGCTTATGCGCAGGAAGATCATTAATCACCGTATCATCAAAGCAAATATCACCACCTTCAACAGAATTAAACCCTGCAATCATTCTCAGCAATGTTGTCTTACCGCATCCTGACGGTCCCAACAATGTAAAGAATTCTCCTTTATTGACAGTAAGACTTATGTGGTTGCAGGCTAAAAAGTCGTCATAATATTTAACTATATCTTTGATAATTACCGAATGACTCATTCTGCTATTCCTTATCGATTAAAAATACAGGAAGCAAATTGCTTCCTGTAAAAACAACTGTATCAACAACTATTTAATTATTAACAACAATTTCTTGCCATTTTCCTTTTACAGCTTTATTATTATCAGAGGCCCATTGGAGATCATAATTAAGAATCTTTAAATTTTTAAGCGACGGAAGGCCTTTATATGGTGTAATGTCATCACTTCGTGTCGAACGCCGAGCCCAATCGACACTCTGCTTTTCTTGACATTCTTTACTCAAAATAAAATCGATAAAAAGCTTTGCATTTTCCGGATTTTTTGCACCTTTTACAAGAGCAATCCCCTCACCAACCGCTGCAGTTCCTTCATCAGCATAATACCATTCTACGTCGGGATGATTTGTATACTTTACAGCAAATTTTTCAAGCGTTAAACCGATTGCATATTCACCGTCTGCAACCATTTTATGGCAATTTCCAGAACTTGATTGGATAATACCGTTAAGATTTCTATAAAAGCGTGTGATAAATGGCCAGCCGTCTTCGTAATTTTTTGATTTCGTTCCATTCAAAAACAACATCGAGCATACTTGTACATACGCAGAGCCTGAAGAAGTCGGGTCAGCCATAGCGATTTTTCCTTTCCATTTTGAATCGGCAAGAACCTGCCATGTTTTCGGAATATCGGTGCCGACAAGTTTTTTATTGTATAATGTGCAATACACAACAAGCGAATCTGCATACCATTTTTGCTCTGGATCCTTGAACTGAGGAGCAATAAAAGGATCTTCTTTGGAAACATACGTTTCAAGATATCGGCTATAGTTGTCAACCGTATCTACTCCAGCACCCCATACAACATCAGCAAGAGGATTTGCAGCCTCTGCTTCAAGTCTGCTAAAAATCTGAGAGCCACCAAGGGAAACAACATCGACTCTGATAGATGGATATTTTGCCATAAAATCGTTTACCGCAGCATTAAGCGGATCGGAATCATGAGAAGAATATACCACTACCGTTCTCGAAGTTCCGGCATTATCACCGGAACCAGTTGAAAATGCGAGCATACTGGCAACGCAAAGTGCAAATAACATTACTAGTACCTTTTTCATATGTTACGCCTCCTATGAACAAACTAGAATAATTATCACCCGCTTTTTTTCAGCTGTCAAGCATTTTTATAAAAAAAAGAAAAAAAAAGAAAACATTTATTTATGTTATTTTATTGTATTACAATAAAATAACATAAATAAATTACAACATTAACAGAAAAAAAGTAAAAATAAAAGAAAGACTGTTCCCAAAACATATTTTTTTAGATAAAATCGTTATGATATGAATTCTGTCGAACGAAGAAGTGAAATTTTAAAAAATCTCAAAAAAAATGAAATCGTTGAAGTGAGCTATCTTGCAAAAAAATTAGGCGTATCAAATGTAACAATTCGATCCGACCTCGATTTTCTCGTAGCAAAAGGCATGATTGTGCGTACATACGGAGGTGCGGTAATTGCAGATAAACCAGGCATACTCAGATTTGTCTCCAATCTGCTGAATGAATATACAACTGAAAAAGAAAGGATAGCACGTGCTGCGTCCGAAATGATACACGGCGGAATGCAGATAATAATAGATACAGGCAGTACAACGGTACGGCTCATGGATTATATAAAAGATATGTCCATAACGATCGTAACAAACTCTCTTCTTGTCGCAGCAAAAGTTGAGCCATCATCCTCAATAGAGCTTATTCTTGCTGGCGGTACATTAAGTAAATATTGTATGGGTTTTTTAGGCGAAATAACAAAATATGATATTCAACGTATAAATGCCGATATATTGTTTCTTGGTACTGCAGGATACTCGGTGAATGACAATATACTTACGTGCGAAAGCCTTGAAGAAGCTGAAATCAAACGTACAATGATTATGCATGCCGATAAAATATGCCTTATGGCAGATTCATCAAAAGCCGAAAAAAAAGCATTTGCAAAAGTATGTCCCCTTGATAAAATCAATAGCATTATTACCGATCAAATGACAGAAAATACAAAAACTTGGTTCCATAAAAATCATATAGCGACGATAATCGTTTAATTTTTTTTCACGATGCGTATGATCGCGCTTCCGAAGCGGTCGGCTTTTACCGAACCGATGCCGTATACGCGGGAAAGTTCCGTCTCGTTTGCCGGCTTTTTGGCCGCAATGTCGGCTATCGTCCGATCTCCGAATATGACGTACGGCGGCACGTTTTCTTTTTCGGCGATTTTTTTGCGCCACGCTTTGAGTTCCCGCGCGATGCGGAGCGCATCTCCGTCGCTTTGATCGACGATTTTTGACGGAAGCGATTTTTTTGCAGCTTTGCGCGGAAAACCGAATGAATCGGATCCGAAAGGCGATGCCTCGGATTTTACTACCGGAAGCCGATCATCTTCCGCTTCGAAAGCTCCGAGAGAAAGCGGCAGTTCGATTTTTTCACGCGAAGTCAAAGTGCGCTTTGCTTTTTGCGAAAGAGAGAGCACGCGGTAGTCTTCGGATTTATGAAGATAGCCCGCATCGACAAGCGCATCTGTGAGCGCAAACCAATCGCTCTTCGGAAAGTCTTTTCCGATACCCCACGTCGAAATCGAATCGTGTCCGTTTTCCGCAATGCGCTTGGCACGAGAACCCGTAAGCACATCGATGACGTAGGACGCGCCGAATCGCTCCCGCGTACGCAAAATACAAGAAAGAAGCTTTTGAGAGGGAAGCGTCACATCGACCGACGGAAGCTCTCCGGCTGCGCAGACGCTGCAGCACGAAAACGCGTCCTGACTTACACCTTCTTCGCCGAAGTAGGAAAGCAAAAACCGTCGGAGACATGTCTTTGATGACGCATAAGAAATCATGCTTTGCAAAAGCCGTTCCGATTTTTTACGGTCGGCGCTTTCGTCGAAAAACCAGCGGATTTTCCGTACGTCTTCCGCGCCGTATAAGAGCAGCGCGTGAGCAGGAAGTCCGTCGCGCCCCGCCCTGCCGATCTCCTGATAATATTGTTCGACGGATTTCGGAACGGAATAATGGATGACAAAGCGCACATTCGGCTTATCGATCCCCATACCGAATGCGACGGTTGCAACCATGATGAGCGCTTTATCGCGGATAAACGATTGCTGATGCGATGCGCGCTCGGCGTCGCTTAATCCCGCGTGATAATTCAGTGCGGAAAATCCCATATCGCAAAGAGAATGCGTAAGATCGGCGACTTCGCGCCTCGAAAAACAATAGACGATACCGCTTTCATCCGGATGATTTTTAATAAAATGTACGACTTGACCGAGCGCGTTCCGCTTGGGCTGCACTTCAAGAAAAATATTTTCACGGTTAAAACTCGCGACAAAAATCCGACATCGTTTCATGCCGAGATTTTTAATAATATCGGCTCGCACGGAAGCCGTTGCAGTCGCCGTCAGCGCAAGGCACACGGCATCGGAAAAGAGATGCCGCACGGAAGCAAGTTCGAGATAATCGGGACGGAAATCGTGCCCCCACTCGCTGATACAGTGCGCTTCGTCGATCGTAACGCAGCTCACTTTGACGCCGTCGGAACAAAACAAATCTTTTAAGCGCTCCGTCGCAAGACCTTCGGGTGAAACGTAAACGAGTTTTATCTTTCCCGATCGAATATCGTCCGAAGCTTTTCGATAGTCGTCCCATTCGAGCGTGCTGTTTAAAAACACGGCGCTGACACCGTTTTCGGCAAGAGCGGACACTTGATCCTGCATGAGCGCGATGAGCGGAGAAACGACGATCGTCAGTCCGTCGAAGATGAGTGCGGGAATTTGGCAGCACAGGGATTTACCGCCGCCGGTCGGCATAACGGCGAGCGTATCCTTTCCGGCGAGCACCGACGCGATAATCTCTTTTTGAAAGGGTCGAAAAGAATCGTAACCGAAAACGGCTTTCAGCACGCGCTCCGGCTCCGCACCGACAAAGTCGGCCGCACCCGCGTTGTGTATCATAAAAATAATTATAACGTTTCACTGCGCACTTGCAAATATACCGCTATTGCGGTATATTGACATTTACCCTGCCGGCATGGTGGAATGGTAGACACGAGGGACTCAAAATCCCTTGGCCGCAAGGCCGTAAGAGTTCAAGTCTCTTTGCCGGCAACAAGAAATTTCACATCAGCAAATAAATCATTATAACAATAATACTATTGACTATCTGCAAACAGAGACTTGAACTCCGAAGCTCGCGCTGAGCAGGTGCGAAGAAGAGGCGGCAGGATGCCGCCGGAAGCGAGCGGAGGCGTTCCCGCAGGGAGTGTACAGGATGTACACGACCGGAGGGATTCAAGTCTCTTTGCCGGCAAACAAAAAGGCGGGCTTTGCGCCGCTCCGCTCGACCTACTTTCCTTCGTGCGCTTTTATCTTCGCTTCGATCGCCGCGATCAATTCGTCCATCGACATTTGACTGCGCTCGCTCATCATAGAAACGGTCGCTTTCGGGATCATAATGCGGGCAAGCGGCGTCTGAAGCATTTTAAATGCGGGATTGATCGACGGAAGTTCGGCTTTCAGCCACGGGTAGGATGCAAGCAAATCCGAAAGTTTCGTTTCGCCTTTGAGCGGCAAAACCTTTGCGTCTTTCGCACTTTCCGAATAATGTTCCGGCGCGGCCGCCTCTGCTTCGGCTCTTTCTTTTTTCAGAGAGCTTTCCGCGTCCGCTGCATTGCTTTTCGAAGCAGCATCATCGGCATTGCCGCGCGAAGAACCATCGGCTACATAACCGCTCTCTTTTTTGCCGCTGCTCCACGTCAAAAGCGTCTGCGAGCCTTCGAGGCTCCTGATATGCGTGCAGTCCTGCATCATCTCCAAAATGCCGCGGAAACGCCCGTCGGCATCGCGCACCGCGATATACGTGATATAGATAAAAAGACCGGGCTTATTTATCCAAAATTCCGCTTCGCTCTCTTCACCGCTTCTGAATTTTTTAATAATTTCTTCGACGATGTGAACGCTCGCTTTCGGATGACAATTTTTTACGTCGCGGCCGATAACGTTTTTGCTGCGCGGAAACACGCGGTGTTCGGTATCGGTGTAAAAGCGGACGATTTCATTTTCGTCGACGTAGGAAATATCAACCGGCATGTGTTTATAGATCAAATTGATTTGATCGAGCGTCAAGCGTCCCGTCGTAACGTCGAATTCTTCGCCGGCGGGAGCTGCGTAACCGTGTTTTTGCAAAAGCTTTGCAAGGTCGCTTGCAAAATCGCCGCCTGCACCCGACACAGTTTTCGCATCCGCACAGCTGCCCTTCGAAGAAGCGGCCGCTCCGCTTTTTGCGGAACTTGAGTTTACATCGATCCACGCAAAACCGATTTCTCTGTCGCCGATTTTCATATCTTCGAATTCTTCCGGAGTGAGCATCGCAAGAGAGGTCGGATACAGAATCGTGTTTTCTTTGGAAATCAAATCGCGGACGTCGGCGACGATCGTCGGCTGCATCGCGAGGAAGGCGTCGTCTTTACCTTCATCCAAAAGCGTGCGCGCGTCTTTTATCTCGTCGCGGATAAAATCGTCGAGCGTCCACATCGTCGTCGTCGGACGGTCGAAGCCCTTGCGCTCAAGCATGGAATACAATTGATTTTGCTTGCGGGAAAAGTGGAGACGATACTGCGCAAGCTTATCGTAGATTTCGAGCCATTGATTTTTGATGAGCGGGTATTGAACCAAATCTTCGATTTCAAGCATGATTTTTAAAAGCGCATCGTTTTCGCGGTAGTAGCACATGATCGGATGATCTGCCGGCAGGTCGGGGCGGGATGTGTCCATGATATCTTCAAAAAGGACAAGCATACCTTGAATGTTTTCTTTGCGGCACTCCTCGTCTTCGAATTCTTTGAGTTCCTGCTCGGCAACGGCGATTTCCTGAGGCGTAAGCTTTTTTACTTTTTCCTTTAAAATCCGCTTCGCTTCTTCAAGGCTCATACGCCCGCCGTTGTACGCTTCTTTTATTTCCAAAACCGTTTTCAGTTTTTCTTTATCGATATCTTTAAGATACTGCATCATGTTTTCCATAACTTAAAACCTCGTGCGTGGTTTTAGCATTTTTGCACGTCTTTGTCAATTTGTTGCAGTATGCTAACGAACTACCTGCCGGCACGTGTCGTGCACATTGCCGGATGTCGCGCAAAGAGTGTATCCTACCCGTCCGCATTTTCCGGCAAAAAGCCCGTGCACGCTTTTCGATATCGTATCGCTTCTTTTACGTGCGTTTCCTGTATAACGGGGCAGCCCGCCATATCGGCTATCGTACGCGCGACTTTTATACAGCTTGCTGCGGCACGCGGAGAAAACCCGCAGCGCATCGCCGCGTTGTCGAGCGACTTTCGCCCTTCCGCGCTCATCGGACAGCATCCGGCAATTTCTTCCGGTAAAAGCTTTGCGTTTTTTTTGCCCTGCCTTTTCCGCTGCACTTTTACCGCACGGGCGATTTCCATGCGCAATTCGGCAGTCGTCGTCCGCGCCGCGTCCTGCCCCGTTCCTTCATTGTCGACGAAAACGCGCATATCGATGCGGTCTAAAAGAGGCGCTGAAAATTTATTCCAATAAGTTTCGACGGCGCGGGCGCTGCATAGGCAGATTTTCAATTTCGATCCGAAGTTTCCGCAGGGACAGGGGTTTGCCGCCATGAGCAGCTGAAACGACGCGGGATAGATCGTCGAGCGTCCGGCGCGGGCGAGCGTGATGCGTCCGCTTTCGATCGGAACACGGAGCATCTGCAAAACCGACGAACGGAACTCGGCGGCTTCATCGAGAAAGAGTACGCCGTTGTGCGCAAGCGATATTTCTCCGGGAATACAGCGCGCTCCGCCTCCGCACATGCCTTCGATCGTCGCGGTTTGATGCGGCTGACGAAACGGAGCAACCCTGATAAGCGGTTCGTTTCCGCGCATGAGCCCTGCAATCGAATAGATGCGCGTGACGGGCTGCGCTTCTTCGACTGCAAGCAGCGGAAGGAGCGCGTGAAATTTTTGCAGCGCCATCGTTTTGCCGCAGCCGGGAGCGCCGATCGCAATGAGGTTGTGCCCGCCGGCCGCCGCAATCTGCAAGCCCCGCACAAAAAAACGTTGTCCCGCGATATCGGCGAATTCAAAACCTTCGGTAACGGGCGGAAAAAGCACGCCCTCCGTTTCGACACAGTCCTCCGGCACAAAGGCGTTTTGCAGCGAAGGGCCGCGCTCTGTAAAAACTTCATCCGAAGCGAGTGCGGAAAACGCATCTTCGAGAGATGCCGCCCCGTACACTTTCATGCCGTTCACTTCGCGCGCTTCGTCGGCGTTCGCAAGCGGTACGATGCATTTAAAAATACCCGAAGCGGCGGCAGTGGAAGCGGCCGCATGAACGGCACGCACACCTCGCACATTTCCCGAAAGTTCGAGTTCCCCCATGACGAGAACGGAAGGCGAATCGGAAAACGAATCTTTTCCGCTGCGTGCTTGGAGAACGGCAAGCGCGATCGCCAAATCGAAGCCGGCGCCTTCTTTACGCATATCCGCGGGCGATAAACTGACGAGTACGCGCTCCGGCGGAAACTCAAAGCCGGAATTCTGTACGGCAGCTCTCATACGCTCGCGCGATTCTTTTACCGCGCCGTCCGCAAGTCCGACGATATCGACGGCGGGAATGCCGCGCCTGATATCCACTTCGACCCTAACGAGTGCGCCTTCGTACCCGAACGGAGAAAACGAAAAAATCTGCATACGCATTATGCTCCATGCATATATGGAAACCTCTGAAAACCGTTTTTTTAGAGGTAACTTTGAAAATGCGATTTCCTTAAATAAGATCGTCTGCAACAGTGCAGTTTCGGAGCATATGCATAAAAATTTTTTAAAAAAATGAGCTCATCGTTCGGCTTCGATGCGCTCGTTGCAAGTCCCGCACTGCTCGCAATCTTATAAGAAGTCGAGAGTCGAAAAACGGCCGAGCCGTTTTTCTTTTATCCGCGCGGAGGCTTTCATACCTCATCCTCTCGGATGCAATGAAAAGTATGAAAGCCGACTGCAATTCCTTATGAGGACACAAAGCGCGGCATTTATGCGCGCTTTGTGATAGGAGACGCTCGGCGATTGCTCCGCACTGCTCGGAATCTTATAAGAAGTCGGGAGTCGAAAAACGGCTTTGCCGTTTTTCTTTTATCAAGAGCTTGAGGATTCCTCCGCATTGCTCGGAATCCTCAAGCTCTTGCTTTTTTTATACTTCTCATTGTACACTGGGGGTGTTATGAAAAGAATTATTGCCATTACATTGACCTCGGCGGTGTGCGGTGCGCTTTTATTTGCCGCCTGCCGCACGGTAAAAGATATTCCGGAAGATTTAACTTCCACGCAGCTCATTCAGCTCGGACAAAACGCATACGGAAGCGCTCAATATAAAAACGCGGAAACCTATTACAGAACGGTGATCGCGCGGTACGGTATCGATTCGTCAGTCTATGTGGAAGCGCGATACGAACTCGGGCATCTCTACCTAAAACAAAAAAAATACGCGGCAGCGTACGCGTCATTTAAAGAGATACTCGATATGTACGCATCGACGACGCCGGGCGTGCTGCCGGGGGCATACAATAAATTGGCGGAAATCGGCATGCAGCGTATCCCGAAAAATAAATTGCCGGAAACAAAATCGAGCGAAGTGCAGACGGATGTCGGAACAAAAGGTGAAAGCGCGGACACGGCAAACGAGACCGTACAAAAAATGCAAGATACGGGCGGACAGGAATCGCAGACCGTCGATGCGCAAGGATCACAGGCTGCCGAATCTTCGGCCGAAGCAAAAGAAGGAACGCCGGCGGCGGAATAAAAAATACCGGTCGCCATACCTCAGGGCGGATCGGTATTTTCCACTCGAAACTTGAACGAAACATTGACGAACGACGTTTCGTTTGTTAAGATTCGCAGTATTATTAATAAAGGACGATCGATACGGAAATGACTACTTCTCCAGTCGATATCAAACACATCTACGATACCGACAACATCGCGCGCAGCAAGGATGACAAAGGCATCGTCATCCTCACGGAAAAGCAAAAAAAACTCATCGACGATCTGCTCGTATACATGAGCGAAGCGGATGCCGAGCGCGTATTGATAATCAAAGACCGGATGAAAGACCTCGAACACCTCGCACGCGCAATCGCACTGTTTCCGTCGCTCCTCGAACAGCACGATTTACCGGGCGGCATGCGTACGCCGAAAACGCTCGTGGAGATGCTCATCGACAATCAGGAAGCGGGAGATCGTACACTGCTTTTGCCGTCGAAAGCGAGCCTCGGCAAAGGCTTTCTCGTTGCAAAAATGCACACATTTTCTTCGCTTTCAAAACAGAGCACGCGGATCAAAGCGCCCGCGTCTCTTTCAGAAGAACTCATGACCGAAGCGGTTACGATGATGTTTTCGCTGTTAGCCGAAGACGTGTATTTGAATTTGATCGGAGACAAAACGTTGTCGCGTGAAATCCGCCGTCAATGGGGCTATTCCCTGCTCATGCTGTGGGAATATCGCACGGATGACCGCATTCAAGTTATCGCACCCATCCTCAACGAAGTGTGGACGGCGCGCAGGAAACTCGCTCCCGCGTTCGGCACGATGATGGGCACGAGCGAACTCCTGCTCATTTCGATGCAGATGGACGGACAGTGGCTCGGTTTTATTAAAAATAAATTAAGCGATCCGGGCGTCTCTCAAGCGATGGAAGAATTTCTGTTCGGCATTTCGTACGAGCAGATTTCGCAGCTGCGCACGATTTTGCGTACCAAGGGCATAGCGGCGATCGGGCGCGACGAAGTGGCCGATTACCTCGGCACGCATGTTAAAACGGATGCGGGACTCGATTACCGCGATTTTTATTCGCTCTATACGATCCGAAGGGACGACGCCCGAGAACGCGCGCGGATGAAGCTGCCCGGTCCGCATAAAACACTCGAAGATTACTTTATCCAATTCGTTACCGAGCAAAACGTATAACGAACAAAACGTACGAATCGAATGCCGCTCTCCGCAGCTTCAGCAGGCGGCGAATGAGAAACGACGAGAGGAAACGATGACACGGATCAATTCGGCCGGTAAAAAAGAAAACAAACGCGTGCCCTATCATTTCGGCGAAAAGTTGCGCATGGTGCGCGAACATAAGGGCATGACGCTCAGAGTCGTCGCCGATAAAGCGGGAGTGAGCGAAAGCCTCGTGTCGCAGATCGAGCGCAATAAGGTTTCTCCCGCGATCGATACGCTGCTTGCGCTCGCGGACGCGCTCGACATCAATCTTGAATTTTTGTTCGAAGAATACCGGCGAAAGCGTCCGGTCAAAATCACGCGCAGCGACGAACGGCGGACGATTTCGGAAGACGACGTCACGTATGAAGAACTTGCAGTATCGGACAGATCGGAAAAAGAAAATCGGTTTGAAGCGTACGCAATAAAAATGAAGCCGCATTCCCGCACGCACCGCGGTTCGTACGGTCATATCGGCTGGGAACTGGGTGTCGTCGTCAAAGGCGTCATCACGCTCAAATACGAAGAAGAAGCATACGAACTGAAAACGGGAGACAGCGCTTCGTTTCCCGCAGGCTCATCGCACATGCTCGAAAATAAAACGAAAGAAAACGCGGAAGCGATTTGGATCGTCACGCCGCCGCAGCGCTTTACGGAATAGAGCGAATTAGAACATCGCACTTTTCAAAGCGCGGGAAACTTCTCTCTCCGTGCTTATTGCGCCGTGTTTTTAATACACTCCGAGGATGGCGGGATCCGCCCAAAACGAACTGTATTGAACGGTGCCCTGCGACGATTCTTCCCAGACGGATTGGAGCGCATAGCCGCGCGGATGCTGTACGATTTTCGTGTTGCCCGCACCGGGCTTCAAATCGTTGATACCGCGGCTGAACGTAATGTGCTGAGAATCGAGACTGCCGAAATAATAATTTCGTGCGTCTCCCGTTTCACCCCAGCCTTCATACGACAATCCCGCACCGAGGGAGGGATCGACGGGGATCCATCCGACGCCGTGCAGATAGAATTCGCACCACCAGTGATTGCGCGTATGGAGATCCCGATCGACGAGTACGCCGCAGTCCGTAAGCGCGGGAATGCCCGCCGCCCGCAGCAGCGCAGTGTAGAGAAGCGCAAAACAATAAGCGTCGCCCCGCTTGCTTTTTATAAGATTGAGGGGTGATTCGGGTTTTGACGCGGCATCGCGCAATTTGTAATTATCGAGCATATAAGAATAGATGAGCTTCGCTTTGACATAGGGATTCGTCTCTTTTCCGACGATCGCTGCGGCAAGGTTCGTAACGGCTCTGTCATCCGACGGGATAAATTTATCCGCTCTCGTCGCCGATGCGTAGAGCGCTTTATTCATATCGTCATAGGGCCGTATGTATTTCGGCTGGACGGTGCTTTTGACTTCGTATACCGAAATAACGAAATTTTGTGAAAAGCGTCGTTTTGCGGGCGACGGACCTTTAGTCGCCTGCAGCTGATGGACTATCGTATTTTGATAATCGGCGATTGCGGGTTCGGGATCGCATTCGCTGAGTTCGGCAAAAGGTTGGGCCGCGGTGAGTACCGGACGCGGAAAATAAAACCTAATCGTCGCCGGCTGTTTCGTTTCGATATTGTTTATATCGGCTGCAAGCTGGGCGATATAGGTGCGCTGCATGCCGTACGCTTTCGAACCGGCGCGAGGATCGATAACGATTTTTTGCGAAGCGGAACGACCGGCGGGCGTTTCGACATACAGCGATCCGGAAGCTGCTCCGTCGGGAACGCGCACGCGGATTTCGGTATCGCTCCAAAATTCGTAATCGAAATCGCTTTTGCTTGCAGGGATGTACAATGTGCCGACCGCTCCGGTTTCGTATGAAAGGGCACTGCGGTTCGGCGGGGTTTCCCGTTCCGTCGTAAAATATACGTCGGCCGTATCGTGCGTATTGCCGAAATTTTTTCCGAATATGACGACGAGGTCGCCTACCGTCGGAGCGGGGTTTGAAATCGATGCGATGATCGGAACGGAGACTTGCGCTTTCGGACGGACGGCTACGGGTATTTCCCGCTCGTTCGTAAAAAAAGACGGTTCGGATCGACTCGTTTTCGTTCCGACAAAGACGAGTCCGTCGCTGATAGTTGCGGGCAGGATGACTTTGATCTCCGTGTCCGTCCATGAGATGTATGAGCTTGCGGTGAGTTTACTGCCTGCAAATTCGACATAGCCTTCATTTCCGGCACTGCCGAAATTTTTTCCTTTGATGACAACGAGATCGCCCGGGGCGCCTATAGGGGGATTGAGGCTTTCGATGACGGGTTTTCGCCGCATCCGCATCGTGATCATAAAAACGATACAGGATACGAAAGCAACAAGCGCCGCGGCGCACATCGTCCGAAACAGCGGCGACTTTCTGAATGAATAGCTGAATTGTCCGGACGAAATCACTTGAGCGAACTCACAAGCTGTGCGTTTGCAAAATCCATGTCGGCGTTCTGCGAAACGCAGCCGATCTCGGGTATGCCGATTTTGATCGCGAGCGTGCTGCCGTTCGTAAAATCGGGACGGAAGAGGTCGACATCTTCAAGCTGCCGTTCTCCCGAACGGGATGCGTCGAAGCGGGCGCCGTCGAATGCGCCGAAAGACGCATCGAAAGCGGTGCTGTATCCCGCATTTGTGCCGTAGGCTTCAGCCGATCGGGACGGCACGAATGCATGCGGCTGTTCGATATTGCCGTTGATGACGACGTTGTTTTTTGCAAGTTCGACGCTTGTGCTCCGGGAGATCGGATTGATCGCGGCGGTTTGCACTGCGGAAGGAGAGCGGAGTACGCGTACGGGTATGATGAGCGCGAAAATTGCCGCGGCCGCCGCTGCGGAAAAGGCGTATCGGAAATTGTGTTCGGAAAAGCGGTACACGCGTTTTGTCGTTTTACTGTAGCGCAGGCGCGCTTGGAGGCGCTCCCAGCTCTTGTCGAGAGTCGCTTTATCCAATGTCATGCCGTCCGCTTCCGAGCGGAATGCTGCGCTTACAGCGCGGAGAGATGCGAGTTTTGCCGCGCATTTCGGGCACGATTTGATATGCGCTTCGTATGTTCCGACGTATGTTTCGGGAAGTTCGTTATCGAGATACACCGAATGGATATCGTTACCGGGGCAGATAGACATCGTCTTCTCCTAATAATTTCGACAGCTGTTCGCGCGCGCGAAACACGCGGACTTTTACGTTTCCTTCCGTAATGCCGAGCGTCTTTCCGATTTCTTTATAATTCAAATCTCCGTATTCGCGCAAAATCAAAACTTCGCGCAGCTTTTCCGGAAGCTGAGCGAGCGCTTCACGCGCTTTTTCTGCGGCTTCCGCTTTGAGCACGTCGATTTCGCCCGACGGCGCCGTCCGATGATCTTCGTACAGCGCTTTTTGATACGCTTTCCGCTCGCGTCCCTTCCGCTTGACGTAATTGAGCGATGCGTTTTTTACGACGCGAATGAGCCAATACTTCGCATCGTTGAGCGACGGAAAGACGAGTTCTTTTTCGTTCGCTTTGATGAGCGAATCGTGTGCCAAATCTTCCGCCGCTTCTTCGTCGGCGACGACCCTGTACGAAATGCGGAACAAAAGCTGCATCGTCGCGTCGTATATCGTTTTAAAATCCGCGGGATTGCCCGCATTGAGCGGATGAGACGATCCCGATTGATTTTCCTCTACCGTAGTAAACACGATAACTCCAAAAAGTTACGGCTGCTTCGCCGTCCGTTTCCACACCGGCCCCTCCGGCGTATCGGTGATGACGATGCCTCGCGAAGCCAAATCCTCTCTGATTTTGTCGGCTTTTGCGAAATCCTTCGCTTTTTTCGCCGCCGTCCGTTCCGCGACGAGGGCATCGATTTCGACCGCTTCCGCGTCTCCTTCGTGCGTTTCGATAACCGCGGCGGACTCGAGCTTTGCCGCTTCCGCTTCGATTTTGAGCGCGAGTACGCCGTCCATCGTTTTGATGAGCGAAAGCGCTTCTTCCGCTTTCAGTTCCGCGTCTTTTACCGCAAGGTGCAGCGCACTCATCGCTTGAGGAGTCGAAAGATCGTTTTCGAGCGCGGCTTTAAAAGAATCGATATGCCCCTGCGCTTTTTTTCCGAGCGAAGATGCCGCTTTTCCGTGAGATGCTTCGATAATCTGCGCGGCGCGTTTTACGAGCGCTTTCCGCGCATTTTTTGCGCTTTCCATCGCGTCCCAGCTGAAAAACACTTGGCTTCGGTACTGAGCGCCGAGCAAAAAATAGCGGTAGTCGAGCGCGTCGTAGCCCTTATCGGCGAGCGTTTGAAGACGCAGAAAATTCCCCGCGGACTTCGACATTTTGTCTCCGTCTCCGGACGCATCGTTTTTGACGACGAGGAATTCGTTGTGCAGCCAATAGTTGACCCATTTTTTGCCGGTCGCGCCTTCCGACTGGGCGATTTCATTCGTGTGGTGGATGGGTATATGGTCGATGCCGCCGGTGTGAATGTCGAAATGATCGCCGAGGTATTTCATGCTCATCGCCGAACACTCGATGTGCCAGCCGGGGTAGCCTTTTCCCCAGGGGCTTTCCCACGACAGCGCCTGATTTTCAAATTTCGATTTTGTAAACCACAATACGAAATCGTAGGGATTGCGTTTGTTTTCATCGACGCCGACTCTCGCTCCGGCTTTTTGATCGTCGAGGCGGAGGTTTGCGAGCTTTCCGTAATCGGCATACGTGGACACGTCGTAATAGAGGTTTCCGCCGGACATATAGGTATGACCGTTCGCTTCGATACGCTTTATCAATTCGATCATATCGGAAACGTGATCGGTCGCTTTGCACACGACGTCGGGACGGCGGATATTGAGCGCATCCAAATCTTTAAAAAACGCATCCGTATAAAACTGCGCGACTTCGAGCACCGATTGATGGCGTTCTTTCGCAGTCTTGACGATTTTATCTTCACCCGAATCGTCATCTCCCGTAAGGTGCCCGATATCGGTGATGTTCATGACATGCTTTTTATCGTAGCCGAGGTAGGAAAGCGTGCGGTCGAGTATGTCGAGAAATACGTATGCGCGCAGGTTTCCGATGTGCGCGTAATTATACACCGTCGGACCGCAGCCGTAAAAACCGACAAAGCCCGGCGTGATCGGCACGAAATCCTGCATTTCCCGTCCCATCGTATTGAATACCCGTAATCCCATAAGCGATCCCTATCGAAAAGTATAGACGTTTTCAGTATACTGTAGCGTAATGACAAGCATACGCGAAACGGCTGAAAAATTCAATACGGACGATTTTAAAGGCCGCATTCTCTTTTCCGAAACGATGGCAAATCACACGACTTTCCGTATCGGAGGTGCCGCACCCCTTTTTATAGAACCCTTCGATGTTCCGTCTCTCCGCTTTGCGCTTTCGGTTTTAAAGGCCGATGTCGTGCCGTATTTCGTGCTCGGAGGGGGAAGTAATATCGTCGTATCGGACAAAGGCTTTGAAGGCGCCGTCGTTTCGATGAGCGCACTCTGCGATATCGAAGCCGCAGACGAATGTGTCGCGTGCGGAGCGGGTGCTTCCGTTTCGTCCGTCGTTTCGTTTTGTACGGAGCATGCTCTCTCGGGGATCGAAACGTTTGCGGGGCTTCCCGGAAGCGCAGGGGGAGCCGTCTGCATGAACGCAAGATGCTTCGACGTGTCCGTAAGCGACGTCCTCTCGGAAGTCCGCTATATCGACGACTCTACGCTCGAAGAAAAAACCTACCGCTTCAACGCAGCGGATTGGGATTATAAAATATCGCCCTTTCAAAATACGCAGCGGATCGTCACGCGCGTGGTTTTTAAAACGAAAAAGCTTTCCGAAGACAAAAAAAACGAAATCGCAGAGCGCTGCAGAACCTGCGTCGCCGAGCGAAGCGCAAAGGGGCATTTTAAATTTCCGAGCGCGGGAAGCGTGTTCAAAAACAATCGCGCATTCGGAAAGCCGTCGGGAAAAATCATCGACGAAGCGGGATTGAAAGGCATGCGCTCCGGCGGCGCTCAAATCGCTCCGTGGCACGGAAACTTTATCGTAAACACCGGAGGGGCGACGGCGAAAGACGTGCACGATCTCGTAGATCGCATAGTCGAAACCGTGCGGCAAAAGACGGGATTTACGCTCGAATGTGAAATATTATTTTGCGGAATACGGTAAAGATAAGTTGAATTTATGCCGATTTTAAAGATTGACAAACAAGGCAGTGGAATTTATACTTATAAACCAGAGGGCGAATCGAATTGCTGCAATTATCATTTGTAAATTTTAGAAAAGGATCTTACCTCGTCGTTGAAGGGAAGGCAGAAAGCGATCGCTTCTTTATCATTCAAAGCGGCAATGTCCGCTGTTTTAAAGCGACCGATGCGCCCGGCGGCCCGATCAAACTGCTCGGACCGGGAGACTTCGTCGGCGTTATCCCGTGTATGTCGGGGCATTCCCAGATCGAAACCGTTATCGCCATCACCGACGTCACCGGTATTTCCGTTCGCCGCGATCAATACCCCGAACTCATCATGCGCAATACGCCCGTCGCCATGAAGATCATCCGCACCTTTGCAAACGGTATGCGCTCCATGAACGAAACGCTGACAAAGCTGACGCTCAACAACGTCGTCGCCGATACGCCCGAACACATATTCGACGTCGCCGACTATTACGATAAAGCGGGTTTTTCGGATATTGCAGTATACGCCTATTATCAATACCTGAAAGCATGTCCGCGCGGTCTCAATGCGGGGCGCGCAAAAGAGCGTTTTATCGTGCTCAAAGAGCGCACGCATGCGGTGTATTTCGAATCAACGCCCGACCTTATGCGCGTCTATCCGAAAAGCACGATGATATTTTCCGAAAGCCAAAACGGCCCGGACATGTTTATCATCCAGGAAGGACAGGTGAAGATTTCAAAAGTCGTCGACGGCAACGAAGTGACCCTTGCGATGCTGAAAAAAGGCGATATGTTCGGCGAAATGGCACTGCTCGAAAACAAGCCGCGTTCGGCAAGCGCGATCGCGCACGAGCCGTGCAAACTCATGGCGGTAAACCGGCAAAACTTCGATTTGATGGTCGCAACTCAGCCCCAGCTCATCTCGCGCTTGACGACGATGCTCGCCGACCGCTTGTGGTCGATGTACCGGCAGATAGACAACGCGAACCTGCACGATCCGCTGCACAAGCTCATCGACATCCTCGCGCTGCAAGTTGAAAAAACGAAGATCAATCTTTCACAACAAAACGTTCAGTATCAAACGGATTTGACGCCCTACGATTTGGCGAATATGTGCGGGATTCCGAAAGAACAGCAAGCCGAAAGCCTCATCCGATTGCAGTCCGATTCCCATGTCCGCTTTGTCAACGGAAAAATCCTCGTACCCGACTGCCGCGAACTCGTCAAACAGGCGGCTTTCTACCGCAAGCAAAACAACAACGCGTAGCAGGGCGCGTGATGCGGAGTTTTCTATGAAAAAAACGATCGCAGCTGCGTTGTTCTTTTTCACCGCGCTTTTTGTTCTTGTCGCGCAAAACGCACTTCCCCTCGGCTACGGCGGCATTCGGCTCGGCATGACGCTCGACGAAGTAAAAGAACGCTTGAAAAAAAACGGCGAATTCGGCTATCACGGAGAGCGGGACGTGTCGCTGCTTCCCGGAGAAAACCGCGTGCTCATAGAAACCGATGCAAAAGCGAGAGGCGTTTCGTCGTTTCTCGACCGGTGCTATTTTCAATTTTATAACGGCCGCCTCTATATTATGATCATCACGATAGATCGGGAACGCATGGATCACTACAGCGTTTTCAGCGCGCTGTGCAAAAAATACGGAAACCCGACCTCTCTGTCGCCCGAAAAATCCGAATGGAAATCCGATACCGTAACGATGAGCCTCGAGCGGCCGCTTGCGATCAAATATGTAGACACGAAAGTCTTCGACGAATTGAACGCCGCATCCCTCGTTCCGCTTTCCGCCGCCGAAATGACGCGCGAACTGTTTTTGGACTCGCTGTGACGAACTCCGTACAAGTCCGTTGTGTGCAAAAAATCAATAAGGAAATATTGATGATAAAGTTAATAATTTTTAAAATCGTTGAAAAAATAACCGGCGGGAAAATTGTTAAAAAAAACGATGATCGAAAAATCAATTATTTTCATACGGACAATCCCGGCATGCGATGCCGGAAGCAGCGATGCGGAAAAAGCGGAGCCGTCTGCGCTTTGATTTTTGCGGTTTCGCTTTTTTTTACAGCCTGTATGGCCGAATCGCCTATGGAAGTCCAAACTCTCACGCTTAAAAGAGCAGACGGCAGCACGGTGAGCGTCCGCGCGGAAATGGCGCGTACCCCTGCCCAACAGAGTCGCGGCTTTATGAAGCGCAAACGTATCCCCGACGGCACGGGAATGCTTTTCGTGTTCGACAAAGACGAGGTGCTTTCGTTTTGGATGAAAGATACGCCGCATCCTCTTTCGATCGCGTACATCGATTCGAGCGGTCGCATCCGCGACATATACGACATGACGCCGCTCAGCCTAGCGCCCGTCGTGAGCACGGTGAGCGTGCGCTATGCTCTCGAAGTGCCGCAGGGCTGGTTCGATCGCGTCAATATAAAAGTCGGCGACACGCTCGTTTTCGATTTCGACATGCACGCGGAGTAGGCACGCCGGCGGCACACCGCGCGCGAACTGCAAGCGCCGGCAAGTACGCGGACGCTTTGTCGGCCTCGCGTACTTATATTGATGCGTGCGGCTTTTCGAAGCGCGCGCATCCGCACTTATGAATTTTCCGCTTTTTCCAATTTTAATAATTCCGCAGCCGCGATTTTATCGTCGGGGGCGATTTCGAGCGCCGCCGCAAAATACCGTTTCGCTTTTTCGACATCGTTTTCTTTCAGTGCGACGAATCCCAAATTCGATATGATCTTCGTATTTTCGGGATCGAGCGACAGCGCGCGCGAAAGATAGCGCTTTGCTCCGGCAAGATCGTTTTGTTCCATGCGGCAGATCGCAAGCTCGTTGTACGTATCGCAGTTCGTCTCTCCTCCGGGACACGAAAGCGATTCCAAAAACGCCTGTTCCGCGTTTTCATAACGTCCGAGTCTGCGAAGTCCCCAGCCGAGCATAAACCACGCGTTCCACACTTTTTGATTCGTTTTGATAAATTGTTTGATTTCTTCGAGTCCTTTTGCTTCCTGACCCGATGAAATCAAATCGTAGGCGGCTTTAAAGTGTGCGTCGTCCATATTTTGATTGCGGATATTATCGACGATTTCCTGTGCGCGCTCTTTTTTGTATATGCCGTTTTCACCGAGCACATCGTCGCTTACGTCGCAGGTGAGCGCGATGTAAGTTTCAAAGCAGTCTTTCGCTTCGCGGTATGCGTACTGTTTGAGATAAAAAAATCCCGCGTTGAAAAACGCATCGGGGATCGCAGGTTCGGCATCCATCGCGGCTTTGTAATAGCCCAGTGCATCGGCATCGTATGCGTCGGCGTCTTCGTTCAATCCCGAACGACGGTACGAATTTGCACGCTCGTCGAAAAAAAGCGCAGTGTTGAGCACGGTCGTCATATCGTCGGGATCGAGACCGCGAAGCGCCGCGAACATTTCTTCTGCGATATCGTAATCTTCGTTTTTCGCTTTTAAGATAGCCCCTTCGGAAAGCTCCCGTTTGATATTCGGCCGCGCTTTTTGCAGCAGCGAGCGGTAATAAGCCAAGTGTTCGTTGTGTTTGTCGTAGGCGAGCACGGTGAGAATGCCTGCGAGGATCTGCTCCTGAGTCAATTCTTCGACATTGAACGTACCGGGCGCATCTCCGGCTTTTTTTTGCACCGGCAGCGGGATTTCCGGATCAACTCGCATCGCATTTCGGGACAACGAAAAGCCTTCGGGAAGTTTGATGTAATAGATCGTGTCGAGCGGATTTGCGGGATTCATATTATTTTCCTGCTATCGTATTGGGAATATTTTGTACCGACGTGCCGCGTGAAGCCGCCGCATTGAGGCGCGCTTTCATCGTTGCCGCCGCCTGTTCGACTGTCTGCGCCTGTGCGGTCTGCGCCTGCATGGATACATCGAGGAGATTCTTCTTCGTCATCGTAAGGTAATCGTTGATGTGCAGTTTATATACGGACGGTACGGTATGTTCATCGAACTTGATGCTCGCAGTGACGATGTCCTGCCGGCCTTCCGCAAAGACGGCGCCGACGATCGTTCCGCGTATGTCGACCGTTTCCACCGGATCATCGAAGCTGATGCGCAACATGATTTCTTTGTCCGCTAGAAATTTCGGCACTCCGAGCAAAACGACTTTCGCGCCGGAAAACGACAGGTCGCGCAAAATGCACTTGCGCGGCACGTTTTGCACATAGATGAGCGTATCTTCTTTTTCTATGCCGAGCCTGTGCCGCGCTTCGCCTGTCATGATGATGCGGTCTTCTTTGCGCTGAACAAAATTGATATTCGCTTCGATGAGTGTTCCGATTTTTACTATAAAGTCGTCGGGCGGTCGCTGCGTATACGTGAGCGTTACGACGGCAAGCTCTTTCGAATCCATATACTGCGCAACCTCCGTCACTTTTCCCGCGATAAAAAAACTCATCGTTTCCGTACCCTTGTCGATAAAAAAGCAAAAGCGCAGACTGACCGGCGGAGCGTTTCTTTGCGTGATCACCGCAAAGGCACCGCCCGCTCTGCCGATAATTATTTTCGCCGATTTGAATGACGTCGAATTGATAATGCACGGCCATTGTCCGCCGCCGCATTTGATGTATATTTGCCGCGGCGCAACACGGAGCGTGTGCAGGATTTCACGCGAAAAAATCACTTCTTTGTCGCTGTAAGAATCGTAATAATTCGTTATCTGCTGGTTGGTAGCGATCGCCATATTTTAAATGATAATCGATTGATATACATTCGTCAACGACACGGATAGCAGGGGAACGCTTTATCGGCCGGTAAACAAAAACGCCCGCCCCGGGGCAGGCGCGTGCGCTGTACGACCTGTTTGCTCGCTGCAAGCGGCCGTACGCAATCGACACAGGATACGGCAAAAGGCGCGTATCAATATGCCTTCGATTCGTGACGCGGGTGCGTCTTTTTCATCAGCTTGCGCTGAAGCGCTTTGTTTTTGCGATTTAAAATCGTAGAGGGCTTTTCATAGAACTCACGCTTTTTGTATTCGCGGATGATGCCTTCTTTTTCTACCATTCGTTTAAAACGTTTGATCGCTTTTTCAAGGTTTTCGGAATCATCGACTGCAATAGTCGCCATCTCATTCGCCCCCTTCTGACCGGTATACCGAGTAAGGGTTATACTATAGCATACAATGTACCTGTTTTGCAAGAGCGCGGAATTTAAAAATACGCATTGCATTGAGCGTTCACGGAAATCAATCTTTGCCCAAAAGAGGTAACAACGCCAGAGGATTCATAAAAGCGCGGAACATAATGCCGTTCAAAGGCAGCTTCGATTGTGTCTCACGCTTATGTATGCGGATCATATTAAGCGCACATTTGTGCAGCATATTGAGATCCTGCTGTATGTTCTTACTCTGCACCCTGCATCTGTCCTCATCAAAATGTACATCCAACAACCAATGCATCGTTTCTACCGACCATTCCTCTCTTGCATGATGGAGCAGCTCTTCCGCTCGTAACGCTTTACTTGAAATATAATAATGCCATCTGAAGCGGAAATCAAAAATTTATAAGTATCATTCGCATTCAACATAAAGTATCTCGCGTCGGTGCCCTCATAAGGAATTCCGATCGGCTTTCATACCTTATTATTGTATCCGAAAGCATGAGGTATGAAAGATTCCGCACAGAAAGAAAACGCGTCAAGTCTTTTTCATTCTCGACTTATTCGCATAAATCCGAGCAATGGCCGTTCACGGCATAAAAAAGCCGGAACAAGATGCTCTTTTGCCGGTTTTTTTATGTATCCTCAAATTCAGGGAGTAACCTCCGGAGCTGCCTTTATGTCTTGTACCGTAGGACTGGCCGTTCTTTGCGCTTCAAACGATTCTCCTTCGAAGGATGATGTCAGCGTATCGCCGCTGAGCGTAAACGGAACAATTCCCGAACCTCCACCAATAGTTATCTTTACGTTATTACCCGACAACACTTCGTACGTTCCCGAAGTACTTTTAAAAAGTCCATTCTTATTAGGATCAGACATACCATCGATTTTTACTGCGGCAATAAGACTCCCCTTGTCAAAACAAAAATACAGCCGCTGTTCGCCACTACCCATCGGCGTCGGATATACTTCGGTACCCAGTCTTTTTATTTCCCATACACCCTGTATCGATTCCTCCGTTATGGAATCGGCTCCCGTACCGTTACTGCAGCTCACAAAGACAGCAAGCAGCAAACCCGCCGCACCGATAAGCGTGAACATTTTTTTGACTTTCATTTTCGTCTCCTCTTCGTAAACATACGAATGATAAGTGAAAAATATAAAAACAGTGCCGAAATCGAACGCCGTTTTAACTTTAACGCTGCCGACAATAGCATAGAAAAACTTTCTTCTATCGTACCCCCCCCCCCCCCGAAAAAAGTCAAGACAAAATAAGCGACGATCTAAAATTTTCTGCAAACGCCGCGGCGGTGAAAACCTATCGAATCTTGAACGACGACCGTCAGACCAGACCGGTCGTTTCAACCGGTTGATTTTCTAAAACTTTTGTGCTATCTTATATGCAGCGGAGGTATGTATATGCAGGGTACGATCGAAGTCGGTGCGTTCGACGCAAAAACGCATTTTTCCGAACTGCTCCGTAAAATCGAAAAAGGCATTAGAGTTACCGTAACGAAAAACGGCCGGCCCGTCGCGACGCTTACAAAAGCGACCGACGATACTGCACGCGCAAGCGATGCGTGCCGCCGTATCGAAGCGCGGGCAAAACGCATCGCTTCGCGCGGCAAGCCCGTTACACTAAAAGAAATCGGCAAATGGAAAACCGATGGAAGAGCGTAAAATTCCGACGGCCGTCGTCGACGCGTCGTTTATGGCGGCGTATTTTCTCGGACTTTTTACGGGAAAAGAAACTTCGCACGAACAGGGATTTTCGAAAGCGCGCGATGCGATCTCTGCGATCGTTTCGCAAAACGGGCAACTTTTCGTACCGAACATATTCTTTTACGAAATGGGTAATATCCTGCATACCGCTGCACACAAGCGCATCACAAAAACGGAGCAGCATGAAATCGAATACGACTTGTTCGAACTCCCGATCGTGTTCGATGAAAACTGTGATACGGCTCTCATGATGCGGATCCAAGAATTCGCCGATGCATACTCGCTTTCGTTTTACAACGCAGCATATCTTGAACTTTCCGGGCGGCTGCAACTTCCGCTGCTCACATTCGATTCGGTGCTCGAAAACGCAGTACATATCGAAAGTGTACAAAAGTACACATCTAGAAAAACTTAAAAAAGGACATGCACTGTAACTGTACTCGCTGTGCGCGAAGTACATATCGCACAAATGCGACACGCGAGAATACACATTCGCACAAATACGACACGCGAGAATACACATTCGCACAAATACACACCTTGCCCTTCGGCGTCAAGCGTGATACAGTAATCGCATGTTGCCCGTAATCCTTTCGGGCGGTTCGGGCTCACGCCTGTGGCCGCTCTCCACACCCGACGTACCCAAGCAATTTCTTCCGCTCACGGACGCAAAGCAAACGATGATCCAGCAGACGGTCATGCGGCTCGACGGTCTCGATTTTATGTCCTCACCTCTCGTGATATGCAATGAACACCACATCGCTCTCGTCCGCTCGCAGCTTTCGGATATCGGCAAACTGCAGCGTCCCGTCATGCTCGAACCTGTTGCCCGAAATACCGCTCCGGCTATCGCGGCGGCGGCACTGTACTGCCGAGAGCACGAAGGAGACGGTCTTATGCTCGTTCTCCCTTCCGACGCAACGATTTTAAATGTACCCGTATTTCAAAAGGCGGTCGCAAAAGCGCATAAAGCCTCATTGAAAAACAAATACGCGCTGTTCGGCATCGTGCCTACAAGGGCGGAAACGGGATACGGCTATATCGAAACCGAAGAAGGTACGCTCGAAGATGCACGTCCGGTCAAAGCGTTCAAAGAAAAGCCGGACGAAGCGACGGCCCTGCGATACGTTGCGGAAGGAAATTATTTTTGGAACAGCGGTATGTTTGCGATCCCCGCCGAACTCTACCTCGCGGAGATGAAAGCGTTCGCGCCTGAAATGCTTTCTCACGTAAAAGATGCGTACAAAAATGCCGAACGGACGGATACGGCGATTCAACTTAACAAAATCGATTTCGAAGCGATAGAAGGCAATTCGATCGATTACACCGTCATGGAACACACGAAAAACGCCGTCGTCATTCCGCTTGATGCGGGCTGGAGCGATGTCGGCTCGTGGAACATGGTGTGGGAACTTTCCGAAAAAGATGAAAGCGGCAACGCGGCAAACGGCATCGCGTTTTTCAAAGATGCCTCCGGCAATCTCATTCACACCGAAAACGGAAAAGCGGTCGCGCTGCTCGGCATAAAAAATTGCGCCGTCATCGAATCGAAAGACGGACTGCTCATCGCCGATATGCAGTACGTACAGGAAGTAAAAAAAGCCGCCGAACGCTTTTTAAAATAACGGGTCGAATGTCAAGTCTTGGAAAACTCGACTATTCGACGTGTGCGCTCGCCTGAAACGTCGGAGCCAAGTTCCTCGTTGAAAGATGCGCACGCGACTAAAAACTTTTTCGGATGTCGAAACATCCTGCAAAAATTTTATGGGAGCAGCGACAGCATGAAAATCACACGCCTTATATTCGACCTCGACAGTACGCTGTATGCTCCAACTGCGGACATCACGGCGGGATTTCTAAATCGTACGATTGCGTTCGTTTCGGATTTTTTTAACATAAGCCGCGAAGAAGCGCGCGAAAAACGCCTTCGCAATCTGCCGAATTTTTCCACGACACTCGAATGGCTGCAAAGCGAAGGTCTCACCGATGTCGAAGGTTATTTGGCGTATATGCATCCCGAAAGCGAAGCGGACGAACTGGAAGCCGATGCAAACCTGCGCCCGCTTCTCGAATCGATCGGCATACCGAAATCGATTTTAACAAATTCGCCGCTCGAACACGCCGAGCGCGTCCTCAAAAAATTAAACGTCGCCGACGAGTTCGAATCGATTTGCGACATACGCGATTGCAATTTCAAAGGCAAACCCTATGAAACCGCTTACCGCGCCGCTCTCAAAAAATGCGGCGGCACGACGGACGGCACTCTCTTTTTCGACGACCAATTCAAATACGTCGACGGATATGCGGCGCTCGGAGGAGTCGCTGTCCTCGTCGGCACTCACAACGGCACGCCTCTGGGAGCGGGAGCATCTCCCGAGCTGAGCGCCGTTTCCGCGCCTCCTTTGCATCCCGGACGTGTGCTCCGCATGGTCGATATGTATGCACTGCCTGCCCTCTTGAAACAAATCGCCGATTTATAGTATAATAGCGAAATACGGGGATATAGCTCAGTTGGTAGAGCGATAGGTTCGCAATCTATAGGTCACCGGTTCGATCCCGGCTATCTCCAAAATAATCACAAAAGCACCGCTGTTCTGTTTGACACTCCTCCGAGCCGCCGTTATAATAAAATACAAATGAAAATATTTCTCGGCATTCCGGCAGCTGACGGAATCGGACTCGGAAAAGCGTTCGTCATTCCCGAAACGACAAAAAAAAACATCCCTCAAAAAACCGTCCGAGAAGAAGAAAAGGATGCCGGCTGGAAGCGTTTTTTATCGTCGGTACGCGCCGTCACCGAAAGGCTCGATGCCGAACTTGAACACTTGCCGAAAAACACGGCGAACAAAACGCAGCGCGATTTGCTCGAAGCCTATACGCTCATGCTCGGTGATCCGATTTTCGCCGCCGAACTCAAAGATTCTTATGAAAAATCGAACGTAAATATCGAACACGTCGTCGATGTAAAAGCGTCCGAATATGCCGAAAAACTGCGCAACGCGGGCGACGACTATTTGGCCGAACGGGCAAGAGACATCACCGACGTATTCGCCCTCGTGCTCGATGATATGCTGTGCGTCCGCGAATTCGACGCAAACGATGTACCTGAAGGAGCGGTCATCGTCGCGTCATCTCTTTCACCGACGAATACGATCGCCCTTGCAAAACGAAATATCGCAGCGCTCGCGCTCACCGAAGGCGGTCTTTCCAGCCACGTCGTCATATTGGCGCGTAACTACGGCATTCCCGCCGTCGTCGGCATCAACAATATCACACATCAAATTCAAACGGGAGAAACCGTCGTCGTAAACGGCAAAACGGCGGAAGTCATCGCCTGCCCCGACGACGCAACTCTCTGCGAATATCGAAAAAAAATCGAAGAGGAAAAAGCGCACGAAGAAAAGCTTAAAATATTTTTAACAAAATCCGCCGAAACGAAGGACGGCACGAAATTTCAATTGTACGCGAACATCGGCACGCCGGAAGAAGCGGACTTCGCGGTAAAAGAAGGCGCGGACGGCATCGGCCTTTTCCGAACGGAATTTTTATACATGAGCTGTATGCGCGAAACGGCAAACTACGCGTACCGTCCCTTCGACGAAGAAGTGCAGTTCAACGCGTATAAGCACGCGCTCGGCGCTATGAACGGAAAGCCGGTAACGATCCGCACACTCGACGCGGGCGGCGACAAGCTCATTCATTCGGCGGACATTCCGGCTGCGGAAGAAAAAAATCCGCTCATGGGACTGCGCGCCGTACGCCTTTCTCTCGCCTATCCGCAGCTTTTAAAAACACAGCTGCGCGCTTTATACCGCGCAAGCATCTACGGAAACCTGCGCATCATGCTGCCGCTCATCACGACCGTCGATCAGGTCAAGCAGTGCAAATCGATCGCGAAAACGGTGCAGAGCGAACTGCGCGCCGAAAATATTCCGTTCAACGATAAGGTCCCGATCGGCATCATGGTGGAAACGGCCGCCGCCGCCCTGCTTTCCGATTCGCTTGCAAAGCACAGCGATTTTTTTTCGATCGGCACGAACGATTTGACACAGTACACGCTCGGCATCGACAGGGAAAATCCCGCCGTGTCGGGACTCTACGACGAATTCAATTTGGCCGTCCTGCGCCTTATCGCGATGACGGTCGATGCCGCCGGAAAAGCGGGCATACCCGTTTCCGTGTGCGGAGAGATGGCGGGAAAAAACGACAGCGTTCTCGTGCTTTCGGGTATGGGACTTCGCAGTTTGAGTATGAGCGCAAAATTGATTTCCGGCATCAAAGAGCTTTTGTCGCGCTTTACGATCGACGAATTGAATGCGATTTCGGCAAAGCATCTCAATAATTTATATTAATTAATAATTACGGCGAACGGGATTATCGATTATGCAGAAAAAACGCAAACCTGATTTTTCAAAACCGCTCGAAAAAAAGCGCTCGGAATCGCTCGCGCAAAAAGCAACGGATGAAAAGCGCGACAAGCTGTTTGCAAACTGCCCCGTCGTCGTCATTGCAGGACGTCCGAACGTCGGCAAGTCTACGCTCTTCAACCGCTTTATGAAAAAAAATATCGCGATCACCGATCCGACTCCGGGCGTTACTCGCGATCCCGTCGAAGGCACGGCTCTCATCGCGGGAAAACCCGTTCGTCTCATCGACACGGGCGGCTATAAACTCGAACGAAAAACGGGTACGCAGGAAGCCGCCCTCGACGAACTCGTCGTAAACCGTTCGCTCGATGCGATACGGAAAGCCGATTTGATTTTACTCGTCTTCGATGCCGAAGAACTCACCGCCGAAGACGAAGAGCTCATCGGAGAAATGCGTCCGTATCGGGACAAAGTCGTCGCCGTCGTCAACAAAACGGAAGGCGGACGCAACAGAGAACAGGCTTACGATTACGCAAGATTCGGCTTCGGCGATTTGATTTTCATTTCGGCCGAACACGGCGATCACATTCCCGAGCTTTCGGATGCGATCGTTTCGCGCCTCGATTTTTCGTCCGTCGTCGAAACCGACAAAACACCGGTCATACGCATCGCGATCATGGGAAAACCGAACACCGGGAAATCGACGCTCGCAAACCGCTTGACGCATTCCGACGCTTCGATCGTCAGCGATTACGCCGGCACGACGCGGGACGTCGTCGAAGGAGCCTTTTCGTACGGAGGAGCCGACTTTCAAGTACTTGATACCGCCGGCATCCGAAGAAAGACGAAGGTAAAAGAAAACGTCGAATACTATTCCGTAAACCGCGCGATCAAAACGCTCGACGAATGCGACGTCGTCATATTGATGATCGACGCGCAGGACGGATTGGACGAGCAGGTAAAAAAATTGTGCGCGCTTGCGCACGAACGCGGACGCGGCATCGTCTTCGCGCTCAATAAATGGGACACGCAGGAAAAGGGACGCACGGCGTTCCGCAAAGCGGCGGAAAACATCCGCATCATGTTCGGTCACATGGAATACGCGCCGATCGTCGCGCTTTCCGCCCTCGAAGGCAAGGGCATAAAAGATTTGCTGGCTACGGTGCTTGAACTCTACGCTCAGCTTACGCGAAAAGTCGAAACGTCGGTGCTGAACGCGGCGCTCAAAGATTGGCTTTTTCAATACCCGCCGCCCGCAGCGAAAACCGCGCATTTTAAGGTACGTTATATGACGCAGACCGGCGTCAATCCCGTGTCGTTTTTGATCTTTGCGACCAAGCCCGAATCGGTACCGCAGACGTATATCGCCTATCTCAAAAACAGGATCCGCGAAGATTTGGGATTTAATAAAATTCCCGTACAGCTCGAACTGAAAGCGAGCCGGCAAAAATGGGAAGACCGCGTCAATCAACAACCCCGCCCCAAGCGTCGGGGCACAGTGCTCAATGTTTCGCACTGTGTGTTCTCATAAGATGGTTGCAGTCGGCTTTAATACCCTTTATTACGACGCAAGCGTCGGGGTATTAAACCCTCCGCACGAATAAAAACTGACGGAGAGGCAAGTGGCATCGTATTCGATCGGCGACGTAGAAGAGATCACGGGCGTAAAAGCCCACGTACTTCGCTATTGGGAAAGCGTGATACCCGGATTCGCCCCGCAAAAAAATATGGCGGGACACCGCGTGTATTCGCAGCGCGAAATCGATATCATCCTTCGGCTGAAATACCTTATCAATATTAAAAAATTTACGATCGAAGGCGCGCGGAGCCAAATCATCGAAGACGCAAATCGCCTCGAAGACGACGCGGATACGCTACATGCGATCCACGATTTGCGCACCGATTTGACCGACATCTACCTTACGATGAGGAAATACCGAAAGCATGAACCGAACTGACGGCGCAACGCGGTACGAAAAATTTATTAAAAAAAATACCGCGGCAATTTTGAAACGGCGCAGCATGTTTTCAGCCGATGCGATCCCGCCCGACGCACGAAATGTCATCGACGAATTCGACAAGATATTGCAAAGCGTATTTCCCGCAAACGGCAGGCAGCTCGCCTCTCTTCCGAAACACATAAACGCGCTTTCGCACGCGCTCACCGACGAACGGAGCGAACGGAGAAGAGGCTATATGAATGCGCCCGAAACGCTTTCCGCATACGTTCGCTATTTTTCGTGGTGGAACATAGTCCGCTTTACGCGCCTCTTTGCAAACTTTGAAAAAGACGCGTTCGCGCTTTCTAACGGGGATGCCTGCCTCGATGTCGGAAGCGGCCCGCTCACCGCCGTCATCTCGCTGTGGCTTTCCCGCCCCGAACTGCGGAACAAAAAACTTACGTGGTACTGCATGGACATATCGCAGGCATCCCTCGCGCTCGGAGAAAACCTCTACCTTTCGATCGCAGCCCGCGTCCCTCCTTCCGATAAAAGCGCCGAAGCGCATTGGAATATCGTGCGCGTAAAAGGAGAACTCGGAGAGCCGTTACGGCAAAAAGCCTCTCTCATCGTCTGTGCCGACATGCTGAACGAACTGCGCGAAACCGATGCGCGGAGCGACGAAATACGCGCAAAACAGTACGCCTCATCGCTCCTCTCCTATGCGGCAAAAAAATGCGCCCTTCTCGTCATCGAACCGGGTGTGCCGTCCGCCGCACGCATTATCAGCTTGATGCGCGATACGCTGCTTAAAAAGAATATGACGATCGTTTCGCCCTGTCCGCACGAGGGCGCATGCCCGATGAACGGATACCGCGCGCATACGGGAAGCGCGTCGAAGTGGTGTAACTTCGCCTTTTCGACGGAGGACGCGCCCCCTTCGCTTTTGAAACTTTCGAAAGACGCAAAGCTTCCGAAAACGAGAGCCGTCGTAAGTTTTCTCTTTGCCCGAAACGCTTTCGAAAAAGGAAATGCAAAAGCGGCAAGCGCCGAATTTCCGATCCGCATCGTAAGCGACGCCATCGCTCTTCCCGGCCGCGCTTCGGGACACTACGCGTGCAGTCCGCTCGGATTGACGCTCGCAGTTCCCTCATCCGGCATCACCCTTTTTTCGGGCGACCGTATTGCAGTCGGCAAGATCGGCGATCCGGTACGGCTTCCGAAAGACGAAAAAACCGGCGCCCCCGTCATCACCGTGTGAAAAGCATAAGATATGATGCAGCGCGATCAATTGCAATGATAAATAATAAAATATTTATACTTAGTATTATTTTTCTTTGTACAGGTTACTGTTCTAATGCAAAAGAACTTGCCGATTATGATATACCTACGAAGCGAGAACAAAAAGCAATTGACCGAGGAAATCTTATAATAAATGCGCTTGCAGCTTATTACAAAGATAATGGCGTTTATCCGGAAAGTTTGGAAGATTTAACACCGGTGTATTTGGATAAAATACCAAGACCGGGTTTAAGCGACGGTCTTAACTTTCGGACAAAATTCCAATATATTAAATGGCCTAAGAGTTTTAGAATAAGTTTTAGATATGATATGTTCTCTGAATTTTACTATGAATCGTCTGAGGGGAAATGGCGTTATGAAAATCATTGATACCTGTTGACGTTGATGAAATAAAGTAATATTTGGTTACAAAATTCTATAACGGTCGGTCTTTCTTCTTTAGGAAGGAATGATTTATCAAAAAAACTTCAACATCACATTTTATCAAGACATAGTTTGACGGATTGAAAAGTCAATATGGAAAAGCTCCTCTTGAGAAATTGTTGAGTAAAACAATATTCAATCCGAAGCGGTCAGATAAAAAGATTTTAAGGGCTTCACAAAAGGCAATTCAACAGGCTCTGAAAAACGGCGTAACAAATGGAGCTTTCACAACTACTATATATGGCGAAACAGTGACGGCGACTATAGAAAATGGTGTTCCCCAAACAGTTTATGAAGCTGTGATAGTAACAGCGGAGATGTTAAAATGATGGAAAAAAAATTTGATATAAAATATTTAATTGGGAAAAATGAAAAAGAATCAATAAGAAGGATAAAAAAAATAAAGCAGTATGAAAATGATGGAATCAATGATGGCTGGATTTTAATTACTATTGGTAATTATGAGTATGGTAGCATGCCATTGGAAGATTTATCGGAAGGTTTTGAATTATTGGATGTATGGTTCAAATCTTTTAAAGAAGTATATGTACAACTACAGACTACTTCTAAAGTTTTTTTAGATTACTGGGAAAATCCATTTGATTTTTTTGTTTTTGAAAAAAAAGACGGTAATGTCTTTATTCGATACTTCAAAAGATTTTTACCTATAACGGATGGTCGTGTTCAAAAAAGTTTAGTATATGGATTGGAATTATTGGCGGAAACAGTAGTACAAGAAGAATCTTTCTTTAAAATTATACAATGTGTTGTGAATAGTTTTTGGACGGAAATCAGTGAACTTAATCCTATTCTTAAAGATCATATTGAGCAGTTCAAAATTAATTTGTAGTGAATTGCAGGGAATTGATTATTTTTCCGAAAACCCTGCAGCTTTTGAAAAAATTGCAGGATCGCTTCTGCAGGATCATATAAAAAGAGACTTTCTTCGAAGCGATGTTTTATCTATAAGAATTTCGATATTTTTCTGCTTGCAAAAAGCAATCCATCTTACAAGAAAACTCATGGATATTTTCCCTGTTCCCTGTGGCGGCTCCATTAAACAAGATGTGCGTTATAAATAGTCGGCAAGAAATAAGTTCCCGCATGGCATAAAATAATTTTATAACAATCACAAACAATCACAAATAGTATTTTACAATTCGCCATTAGTACATTATAATAAAACAGTTTGAAAGAAATCTCTGCAAGATATTCCCATGAACTGTTTTGCAGTTTCGTTCTTTGACAATTCAGCAGCGGCTCAAAATCATGGCGTTTGAGCTGCAGAACAAGGAGACCGGCTTATACTACTACGGAGCGAGATACTTGGATGCGAAGTACAGTCGATGGATGAGTGCGGATCCGGCGGTGAGTGATTATATACCGATGGCTCCGACTGATGACAACGCTCGTAAACATAACCAACAGCTGCCGGGCATGGGTGGTATTTTCAACATTGTAAATTTGCAACTGTATCACTACGCGGGAAATAATCCGGTGAAGTATACGGATCCGGACGGGAGAGCGGTTCCTCCGATAGCAGCTACGCTTTTTTGGGTTGGACTTTTTACTGTAGCAACTGTAGAGGTATATTTGCAAACACCTCTAGGGAAACAGGGCTCACAAGCTTTAGCAGATACAATATCTTATGGTGCTGAATCTGCCACAAAAACGGTTACAAATACTGTTGTAGCTGTAAAAGCTGCGATTCAAGAAAATATCGAATATTATACAGCGGCAAAAGCAAAGGCAAGAGAATTAACAAAAGAACAAACAGATAAAAAATCTACTGGTTCATATACAATTTATTTTGAATCTGGAAAATCCTATAGTGGAAAAGGAGGGCTAAAGCGAGCTTGTGCTTCAGCGGCTTTCAGAAGTTGGGCTAATCATACTATGCCTACAAATGTTGATTGGACACCATCTTCAAATAATGAAGAAGCTCTTGAGGCTGAATATATCAGAATTCAGGATCATGGTGGTCCAAAATCAAGATATAATGATGCGGACAAATATAATTATAACGAAATTCAAAGCCCTGGTGAATATTTTTATAAAAAGAATCATGGTGGAAGTGAATACCCAAGAAAAATTCCAACCGAAACGGAGTAAATTGCGATGTTGATTGAAAAAGATGGATTAAGACTGTATACGGATAATACGAATAAAATTTCCGAAGCTTCAATAACCGGCTTCACGGATAAAATTAAGACGGAATTACAGTCATATGATCTGAAAAGTCTTACTGTTGACAGCACGGATTGCGTTGATGACTTTTCTGTTATTGCAAGGTTGCGAACACTTTCTTCTCTGACTATAAGGTTTGATTATAAAACAATTGATATTTCGTTTGTGAATGAAATGCCGAATCTGAAAGAGTTGGGCTGCCCGAAATTTACAGGAAGTATTACTAATAAAAATATAACCAGTATTGGTTATAAGTGGCATAAAAAAAGTGATATTTCGCAATGTACTAACCTTGAAAGTGTCAATGTTCATAATTGTGGTGATTTAGTATGTTTTTTTAATCAAATATGTAATTTGCAATTTTTGAAAAAGCTTTCTTTTTTCCGCTTAATTGAAACTTCTTTTCCGTTAAGCGAATTAAATACGGATATAAAAGAATTGCATCTTTCCTATTGTTCAAAGCTTCGAAGTTTAGATAACATCGGTCGTGATTTGCCGAAAATCACAAAGATGACGATAGAAAATTGTAAAAACTTTTGCAGTTACGAATCTTTGTCGGAATTCGAAAATTTGCAAGAATTGAATATTTTTGATTCAACTCCTATTTCCGATGTATCTTTTTTAGCGAACTTAAAAAATCTAACACATATAAAAATCGGAAAAACAAAAATAACTGCTGAAAATAGAGATTTATTGAAAAACGTCAAAAATGTTGATTTATGTATGGTCGGAATCTGATACTTGGACAGTTAATATC